>JBDHQG010000147.1:0-8441 GCA_039806925.1 Limisphaerales bacterium | reverse complement strand
AACTCATCGACGTTCTGGAAAAGCGTGTTGGTGAAGGTGATGGTGGTGTCCTCAAACGCCGCGGAATAAACGGTCTGCGTGGCGCCCGTGACCGGCAATCCTCCGAGGTAACCGGTGATGCGATACTCGGTGTCCGACCCGTCGATGTGGAGCGAGAGCAGCGAAAAAGGGTCGCCGTAACGAGAGCGAATCTGCGCCTCCGTCACGAGGTCGAGCGTTCCTTCAAGAAAGAGCGCGCGATCCGAGCCCGAGGCCAGCCCGGTGAGATTGGTGTAGGTGTTGTCGATGATGTCCACGAAATCCCCGCCGAGGCTGTCCTCCTCGCCCAGCGCGTCCAGCAGCCGGAACTGCCAGTCGCCAATGACGCGGGACGAAATGCCGGGCCCGTTGACGCTGTTGAAATTTTGATCCGCGGGCGTGGCGGCGTGGAGCGAAACGGGCCCCGATGAAAGCACGAAGCCCGCAACGAGAATGAGGAACGACCAGACGAGTTTATTGGATTTCATGGAATGACTGCGGACGGGAATGGAAACCGGCATGGTTGCGGGCGCGGGTCCGGCCTTGGGTGACGAACCTCGCGGACATCATGTCATGTATCCAGTCCATTGATTGAAGTGCTTGCAGACGGTGGCACTGCCCACCTTGATCGGCAAGTTTGTTGCCTGCTTGAGGCGTGCCACACCGGCGGCGGGAAGACAAGCTCTTCGCTCGGCAATCGCGCGAATATTTTCGGTGAATGGAGTGGAGATTTCGGAGGGCTACCGGCGCTCCTGGTAATAAACCGTGCGATCCGGCCCCTTCACTCCGGCCGCGGCGAGGGCGGAAGGAGCCTTGGCGATCAAGTCGCTGCTCACCGCCCCGAAGTCCGACGTTTTGCACCAGGCGCGCAACTCCACGGCGGTGCCGTTGTCGATGAACTTGGCGTTCGCCACCGCCGGAGCCGGGCTCTTGAGAATGCGGGCATCGGAGGCGGCGAGCTCGATCAACGCGGCGTGGGCCCTGGCCAGATCCTGCCCGGAGCCGACTCCCAGTTGAAGATCCACCCGCCGGCGATCATTGGCCGTGTAGTTCGTGATCGTGCCGCTCATCAGCGCCGAGTTCGGCACGATGATGCGCTTGTTGTCCGCGGTGTTCAGCGTGGTCGAGAACACCTGGACCTCCTCGACCGTGCCTTCGATGCCGGCTCCATTGATCACATCGCCCGCCTTGAACGGACGGAAGACGATGATCAGGAAGCCCGACGCGAAGTTTGAAAGGCCGCCCTGCAAGGCCAGGCCGATGGCGAGGCCGGCCGCCGCGATGATCGCGGCGAAGCTCTTCGTGTCCACCCCGAGCTGCCCGAGCGCCGTGATCACCACAAACGCCATGATCGCCGCGTGCGCGATGTTGCCGACGAAGCCGCCGATCGTCGGGTCGATGTTCCGCTTGGCGAACAAATTCCGCACCAGCCCGCGGGCGAACCCGGCCAGGATCCATCCCGCGACCAGAATGATGACCGCCGCGACGATGTTCACGCTCCACAGGGCCGCTTCACGCGGCAGGCCCGTCGCCTCCACGAACCGGTCCACGAAGCCCTGGCTCCCATCGAGAATACCACCGGCCTTGTTGGTTGAGTTCGTGCCCGTGCCCGCCGCCTGTGCCAGCAAAAAGTTCATAATGAGTAATTCAGTCAGTTCAAATGATGGCCGGAATGATTCCGGCGCGGCGAAGAGTATCCATCCGCCCGCGCGAATCAACCGTTCCTCGCATCAAATTGAGCGCATCTGGAAAGCGAGTTGCCCGAGTGCTGTGCGGAGTCGGAAAAGGTGGGGCGCGTCGCTCCGCGCACGCCGGAGAACGTCGAAAATGAGCAAGGGATTCCCGCAGATTCAGGACAGCCGCCAATTTGGAAATCCATCGGCGGCTGTTCTGAATCTGCGGGAACATTGGCTTCCCCGCGTTCCGGCTGGACGGCGGGTGCCCGTTTTTTGCGGCGAACGCCGGGATAAAATTGCATTGCCCCGGGACGGACAACCGGGGATCGTCCCGGCACAACCAATAACATCTCGTTCCGCTATGAACTCATCTGAAAACCAGCTCACGTCCCGCCGCGAATTTTTGAAAACCTCCTCCACCGTCGCGCTTGCCGGCGCCATCGCGGCACCGCATCTCCTGTCCAGCGCGCGCGCCGCGTCGCCGGGCGATACGCTCAAGGTCGGCCTCATCGGCTGCGGCGGTCGCGGCACCGGGGCCGCCGCGCAGGCGATGAAGGCGGACTCGAACGTCGAGCTGTTTGCCGTGGGCGACGTGTTTGAGAAAGCCACGAAGGGCGCCATCAAGGCGGTGGCCGCCGAGGCCGGGCCGGACAAGGTGAAGGTGAAGCCGGAGAACACGTTCGTCGGGCTCGATGCGTATCGCAAGGTGATCGATTCCGGCGTGGATGTCGTGATCCTTGCCACGCCGCCGGGATTCCGCCCGGTGCATCTCCGCGCCGCGGTGGAAGCCGGCAAGCACATCTTCTGCGAGAAGCCGATGGCGACCGACGCGCCCGGCGTGCGTTCCGTGATGGAATCCGTGCGCATCGCGAAGGAACGTTCGCTCGCGCTCGTCGCGGGCTTCTGCTGGCGTTATGACCTTCCGCTGCGCGAGCTGTTCAAGCGCATTCACGACGGGCAGATCGGCCAGGTGCGTGCCATCTACGGCACCTATCTCACCGGCCCGGTGAAGCCGATGCCGCAGGCGAGCTCGCGTCCCGAAGGCATCACCGATCTCGAATGGATGGTGCGCAACTGGTACAACTTCAACTGGCTTGGCGGCGACGGATTCGTGGAGCAGGCCGTGCATACGTGCGACTGGCTGGCGTGGGTGATGAAGGACGTGCCGCCGATCAGCTGCACGGCGGTGGGCGGACGGCAGATTCCGGCGCACGGCGGCAACATCTACGACCACATCGAGGCGAATTACCTCTGGGCGGACGGCACGCTCGGTTTTCTTTCACAGCGTCAGATCCCCGGCTGCTACAGCGAGAATTACCTGACCGTGATGGGCACCAAGGGCACGGCGCGCATCGATTCGCGCGGGCCATCCATCACCGGCCTGAACGGCGAGGCGGAATGGCGTTACCGCGGCGAGAAGCCGAGCATGTATCAGGTGGAGCACAACGAACTCTTCGCCAGCATCCGCGCGGGCAAGGTGCTCAACGACGGCGACCGCATGGCCAAGAGCACGTTGCTCGGCATCATGGGCCGCAACGCCGCCTACACCGGCCAGCAGCTCACCTGGGACATGATCACGAACTCGCAGCAGGTGCTGGTGCCGGAGATCAAGGACTGGAACACGAAGTTCGAGCCCGAGCCGATGGCCATGCCCGGCCGGACGAAGTTTATTTGATCGACCCGCGTTATGAGCATCAGCCGGCGGAAGTTTATCACGCGCACCTCGCTCGGGGTCACGGGCGGCATCGTCCTCTCGAAAGCCCGTGGCAACGCCGCCGACGGTGCGGGCGCGTCCGCCGGCGGGCCGTTGATTGTCTCCACCTGGCCGTTTGGCAAGCCGGCCAATGAAGCGGCGCTGAAGGCGTTGCTCGGCGGCGGGTCGATTCTCGATGCGGTGGAGCAGGGGATTCGCTTCACGGAAGCGTCGGGCAATTCCTCCGTCGGCTTTAGCGGCATCCCGAACGCCGCGGGCGTGGTGCAGCAGGACGCCTGCATCATGGCGGGCATCGGCCATCGCGCCGGCAGCGTGGCGGCGATTGAGGGCATCAAGCATCCGATCTCCGCCGCACGTCGTGTGATGGAGAAGACGCCGCATGTCATGCTCGTGGGAGAAGGCGCGCGCCAGTTCGCACTCGAAGAAGGTTTGGAGTCCGTGGAGGTCAATTCGGCAGAACGTCATGAGGCGTGGCGGAAGAAGCGCGCGGCCGCGAAAGCGGCGGAAGGTTCCAGGAAGAAGGCGGACAACCATGACACCATCGCGCTGCTCGTGCTCGGAGCGGACGGCAACATCGCGGGCGGTTGCTCGACGAGCGGCTGGGGCGGGAAACTTCCCGGGCGCGTCGGCGATTCTCCGATCATCGGCAGCGGTCTCTACGTGGACAACGAGATCGGCGCCGCCGGCGCGACGGGTCTCGGCGAAAACGTCATGCGCTACTGCGGATCGTTCCTCGTCGTCGAACTGATGCGTGCCGGCATGACGCCGGAGGAAGCCTGTCTCGAAGTGATTCGCCGCATTGCGCGCAAGGATCCGAAGGGTTCGGACATCAGCATCAACTTCGTGGCGCTCGACAAGAAGGGCCGTTACGGCGCGGCGGGTTCGGCGAAGGGTTTTCAATATTCGGTCACCGGCACGACGAGCAGCCAGGTGTTGCAAGCCCCCGGCATTGGCAGGCTCGACATCGGTCCCGAGGGCGGCAATCGCAAATAGCGGCGCGCTGCCGCGGGATGGTTCATGCCGCGGGTTCGCGTTGTTCATGCTGCGCAAAACGCGACACCGCCTGCGGCCGTCAATCTTTTGTTCCCGCGGACGGGAGGCGCTGATAATCCAGCTGGTCGTCGTCAGAGGAGGATTTTTTCCGCTTCGCCAGGATTCCAAAACAGATTTCAAGTGCCCTCCCATCAGCGTGCAGTGGAGTAAATGAATGACTCTCATGGTTCGGCACGGAAAGATTAGCGGCAGATCAGCGGGGCGTGGCATGGCGCGAGGTTATGTCGGGGCTCATGAACGAACATGAAGCCTCCGTTTCAGCAGAGTCCGGGATGCCGCCGGTGACACAGGTTGCGTCCGGTTTTTCACGCCGCGGCTTCCTCAAACGAACTCTCAAAACCTCGGCTGCCGCGATGTTGCTGGGCGGTCTGCCCAAGGGCTGGATCGGCACGGCCTACGCCAGTGACGCTCCCGAAACTGCGAAGCTCCGCTGCGGCATCATCGCGCTGACAGATTGCTCGCCGCTGGTCATCGCGGCGGAGAAAGGCTTCTTCAAGAAGTTCGGCCTCGACGTGACCATCGCCAAGGGCGCGAACTGGGCCGCGATCCGCGACTCGCTTTCCTCCGGAGACAATCAGATGACGCACATGCTGCTTGGCATGCCGATCGCCAGCACGATGGGTCTGCTTGGCTCGCCGAAGAAGCCGATGGTGATTCCGTGGCTGCTCAATCGCAACGGCCAGGCCATCACGCTCAAGGCGGATTGGAAAGGCAAGGTGGGCGCGGACCCGAAGGCGATTAAGCCCTTTGTGGAAAAGGCCAAATCGCTCGGCGAGCCGCTCACGTTCGCGATGACCTTCCCGCCCGGCACGCACGCGATGTGGATGCGCTACTACCTCGCCGCCGGCGGGGTGAATCCCGACAAGGACGTTTCGCTCATCACCGTGCCGCCACCGCAGATGGTGGCGAACATGAAGATCGGCAAGATGGACGGCTTCTGCGTCGTCGAGCCGTGGAATGCGCGCGCCATCGCGGACAAGATCCGTTTCACCTCCGTGACCACGCAGGACATCTGGAAAGATCATCCCGAGAAGGCGTGCGCTTTCACTGCGGAGTTCGCGGAGAAAAATTCCAAGACGGTGAAGGCGGTGCTCAAGGGTTTGCATGAGGCCAGCGTGTGGCTCGACGACCTGAACAATCGCCCCGAGCAATGCGACATCGTGAGCAAGCCGAACTTCATCAACTGCCAGAAGGAGATCATTCTCGGTCGTCTCCAGGGCAAGCTCGACTACGGCGACGGTCGCACGACGCAGGACGAATTCTACATGCACTTCAGCAAGCGGAACTGCAACTACCCGCAGCCCGTATTCGCGAAGTGGTGGCTCACGCAATTCCGCCGCTGGGGCATGGTCACCGGCAAGCCGGACTACGACGGCGTGGCGAAACAGGTCATGCGCGGCGACCTCTACACCGAGGCGATGAAGGAGATCGGTGTCACGGATCGCGCCCAGGACGATTCCGGCTGGGAGATGTTCGACGGCGTGAAGTTCGATCCGAAGGGCGATCTCGAAGCGTATGCGAAGGGCTTCGCGGTGAACAACGCGAAGGGCTGAGGTTTCATGATTATTCTCACGCAAAGAACGCCAAGGACGCAAAGCCTTGAGCTGATTCCGAACGAAATGAATTTTACTGCAACCTCTCAGCCGGAACGATGCCGTTGGTCTGGGGGGAACGGCCAACTTGGCCGTTCTCGGCGGCAACCTGCCGCCGAGCCGAACGCACGACGGTCGTTCACCATTCAGTGCATGCATCGTGCGCACGGCTGTCGGGCGGGTCGCCCGACAGAACGGGCCGGTGGCCCGTTCCACCCGGAACTTAATTGTATGGTTCCGGCTCAGAACCCGTTGCGGCCTTCGCGCCCTTTGCGTGAGGGAAATTATCCATGAAATCGTTCAAACTCGACTGGCTGATCCTTCCTCTGCTTGGAGCGGTCATCGTCCTGGCCGGCTGGCACGTACTCGCGGGAAAGAAGGTCGTGACCAAAGACGCAGAAGGCAACATCGCCTCCGAAGAACGCCAGGGCGCCATCCCCGCGTTGCCGAATGTGGTCGAGACCTGGCAATCCTCGAAGCCCTACATCGTTGAGCCCTTCGCCAAACGCGGCGAACTCGATCAAGGCATCCTGCGTTTCACCTGGCTCTCGCTCGTGCTGGTGGCGAAGGGCTATCTCATCGCGCTCATCATCGGGACGCCGCTTGGGTTCATGCTCGGGCTCTCGAAATTCTTCACCAAGATGACCGACCCGATCATCCAGGTGTTGCGCCCCGTCTCGCCGCTCGCGTGGTTGCCGCTCGGCATGGTGCTCTTCCTCGGAGCGGGCAAGAACGCGAGCGAACTCGCGGCGCTTTTCACCATCGCCGTGTGCTCGATGTGGCCGACGGTGCTCAACACCGCCGTCGGCGTGCGCGCGATCCCGCAGGATTACCTCAACGTCGCCAAGGTGCTGAAACTTTCGCGATGGAAGACGCTCACCAAGGTGATGGTTCCGGCGACGTTGCCCTACATGTTCACCGGCTTTCGATTGAGCCTTGGCATCGCGTGGCTGGTCATCGTCGCGGCGGAGATGCTCACGGGCCGGCCCGGTGTCGGCGGATTTCTCTGGCAGCAATACAACGCGCTCATCTACGAGCAAATCATCCTCTGCATCCTCACGATCGGCATCGTCGGCTTCGTGCTCGACCGCCTGATGAGCGTGGTGGAACGCCGGTTCAAAACAGCGTGAATCATTTATGATTGATGATTTACGATTTATGATTGCGTGCCGTGGAGCGCGTCGAGTTGAAGATTTTGGTCAGCTCTTCGGCCTCGGTGAAGAGCTTGCGAAGCTTCGCAGCGGGGAGGAGAGCGGCGCGCTCGGTCAACTCAATCCAAAACGCGGTTTCGTCCGCTTCTTCCAACACGGTTGTAATTTTGTTGATGAAGTCTGCCCGCGATTTGCCTCGAAGCGCCGCGCGATAATTCGCGGCCACCGAACATCCGCTTCGAGAAATTTGGTTGGCAACTGTTCGCCCGGCGACGCTTTTGGGCAGTGCATCCGCCATCTTCAAAACGCGGACAGCAAAGATCATGGTTCTCTCCTTCAGTTCTTCTTTTGTCATGGATTGGGTTATCCCGGCTCTGATCCAAATCATCAATCTTAAATCGTAAATCATAAATCTCGTGTCCTTACTCGAACTGAACAACGTCTCCAAGTCCTTCGGCACCTCGTGCGTGTTGAAGGATGTGAACCTCAGCATCGCGAAAGGCGAGTTCGTGGCCATCGTCGGTTTCTCGGGGGCGGGCAAGACGACGCTCATCAGCTTGATCGCCGGATTGCTCCGGCCGGACTCGGGCACGGTGACATTGAATGGCCAGCCGGTGAACGGTCCGGGGCCGGATCGCGGCCTCGTGTTCCAGAACTATTCGTTGCTCCCGTGGTTGACGGTGTTTGAGAACATCTCGCTCGCGGTGGACCAAGTCTTCGGCGACTGGGATGCCGCGAAGCGCCGCGCGCATGTCGAGCATTACATCAAGATGGTGAACCTCACGCCGGCGCGCGACAAACGTCCCTCGGAACTTTCCGGCGGCATGAGGCAACGCGTGAGCGCGGCGCGGGCGCTGGCGATGGACCCGCAGATTCTCCTGCTCGACGAGCCGCTCTCCGCGCTCGACGCGCTCACGCGCGCCAAGTTGCAGGACGAGATTTCGCGCATCCGCGAGCAGACCCACAAGACCGTCGTGCTGATCACGAACGATCCCGACGAAGGCATTTACCTCGCGGACCGGATCATTCCGCTCACTGCCGGTCCGGGCGCCACGCTGGGGCCGTCCTTCACCATCGACATCCCGCGTCCGCGCGATCGCAAGGCCATCAATCACGCCGCGCACTTCAAGCAGCTCCGGCGCGATGTCACGGCGTTCCTGCTCGACTCGAAGCACGACCTGAAGACGACCGTGACGCGCAAGCTCGTGCTGCCGGACATCGAGCCGGAGGACTTGAC
>JBDHQG010000146.1:0-8453 GCA_039806925.1 Limisphaerales bacterium | reverse complement strand
AACATCGTCATCATCCGCCCGGGCAGCTACAACGAGCAGATGGAGGTATGGACTGCGGAAACATGTTTCCGCTTTGGCTGCACGGTGAGTGAAGCCAAAGCGCATCGAACGTACGGAAGGTGCAGCCAAAGCGGAGTCCTGCCTCCGCAGTCCACGCTCCTTCGCCTCCCTGACCGCCATTTCCCAACACACCCGCAGCACCAGCCCAGTTAGACGCTGCTCTACGGAGTCCCGACGCTACCGCCCGCCGGGTTCCAGCGATCCACCCGGCGCGCGGGATCGTAGGTGCCCGAGAATTTCCGCGCTTCGCCGTGGCCGTCCACGAACGCGTAATTCGCGCGGTCAAGGTGACGCCGCCCGTCCACATCTGCCGCATCCGCCGGGGCCGTCCAGAAGTTCGGCATGATGTGGTCGGCGCCGCTCGCCGTTTCGGCGAAGAGAATCGTCTCCGACGGATCCGGCACGGCATCCACCATCCGCCACACCTGCGGCTTGCCCGCGTAATCATCGTCCGGCCCCAGCTCGAAGTACACGTTCAAACCGTAGCTCAGCTGGGACGCGCGCCTGTCCGCGGCGCAGTGATACACCCCGTTCAACAGGTGGGCCCACTGCGCCGTGGAAGCGCCGAGATGGGGCGCGAGACTGCGTTCCCACGGCAGCTCGCCGTGCGCGAAGGCGGAATGCTGGCTGCGCGGGAAGAACCCGTCGTTCTCGTCCGCATACAGGCGCACCGCCAGCCCGAGCTGGCGCATCTGGCCCAGGCATTGGGTGGCGCGCGCCGAATGTTTCGCGCGCGCCAGCGCCGGCAGGAGCAGCGCGGACAGCACCGCGATGATCGCGATGACCACCAGCAGTTCGATGAGCGTGAAGCCCTCGGCCCGCAGCCGCGCCCGCAGGATTCTGTTTCTCATACGGGGCTCACCGCATGTAGCGCATGCGGAAGAATTGCCGCGGCCCGACGCTGCGATCCACCGGGACGCTGAACTGGCCGTCGAGCAACTCGGGTGGAGTGGTCACCGCCGTCCACTCATTCGCATCGATCGCGCCCGCGGATTCCAGCGCCCAGTTCGTCGCGGTTGCCGACGACCAGGCGATTCTCAAATCCGGCGTGAAACTCAACGCAGGCCGTCCGTCGAGGACATTGGTCCAGCGGAAGGTCAGCGGGCCGCTCGCGGAACCGGCCACTTCGAGCCCGGTGTTCGTGTCCACGAGGAACACCTCGAATGTCGCGACGAGCGCGTTCGTGCCGGGCGGCGCCGTGAACAGCGGATGAAACATCGTGCCGTTCCACGCGCGCGCGTTTGTCACGCCTTCCGTGCCGAAGATCGGTTCCACGGCCTTCGGCGCGGAGCCGGAGTAACGGAACACCTTCAGCCCGGCCGGGCCGGACAGCTTGCGAATCCAAAGCTGCGTGTCCGCGGGAAGCGAGTCGGTCTCCGCCGCCATCACAAACCCGAAACGGCGGCTGAACGACGCGCCCCGCCGTCCGGGGTCCAGCTCGTCGAACCAGGGATCGTCCGGGGCGAAGGCATCCGCCGGATGGCTGATCAGCAGCGGTGTCAGTTGCGGCACATCGGAAGGCATCATCACCTCCACGCGGCCGGCGGCGGCATGGTAGGAAACCATCGGCATCACCATCCCGCCCTGCATGGGCACGGCGGCGAGGATCGCGGATTGGGCGGAGCGCGACGGCAGGGCGAGCGCCGCGACGACAAGGAACATCTTCAACGTTTTCATTTTCAGTCTTTCAGTTTCTGCAAAGGGTTAAAATTAGTCGCGTTCCCGGGAACGGGTCCGGCCCGCGGGAAGGCCATGAAGCCTGCCCGGCGCGCGACGGCCGGAGATCAACGGAAGGAGAAATGCCGACGCCGGAGTGAGCGCGGAGCGCGGCTCAGGCGTTGACGGGGGAGAGGACGAACCGAGGAGGCGGGAGGGGTGGTTGATCGGATCGGGTGAACACGGAAACCGGTTCCGCGAATGCCGTCGGAGCCGGAGGGAGGAAATCGAAATCCATCGCGCGACACAACACGGCGATGATCTTGGCGTCGGGGTTGGGCTGGGATTTGTCCTGCTTCTCCCCGGCATCGCGGCTTTTCTGGATGGCCAGGCACAGCCGGCACGGATGCTCGCCATCGAACGTCCTGATCACGGCTTCAGCAAACGATGTCTCCTGCGAATAGGTCGCAAGCATTCCCACCCAGGCGACCGTTTGCAGCGCCGCCCAATGCGCCCCGAGAGAAAAGGCGAGAGCCAGGGCGACGAGCAGTTTTCCGAAACGATGAAACAGCCACGGGCGGCCTTGTCGTGAACGAACGGAATCGCCCGCCGCCGGGGCGGATGTCGGGGGCGCATTGCCCCGGCACCGCGGATTGTTCCGTTTCATCAACACGTCTTTGACCGTAGAAGCAAACCGCTCCCGGCGAATTGACACGCGTCAAACTCCCCGCCGCCCGGGCCGCGCGATAACAGCCGGACGTTCACACGGCCGTCCGGCCCGGCATCGCCACCGGATATCGTCCCTGCGCGTCGGGCTGGACCGGCGCGAGATCCTCCAACGTGGACCATCGTTCGAGACCTGGCGCGAGTTCGTGACCTGACTGCATCGCCTCATCCCAGGTGATCTGTTTGCCGGACTCGACGGCCATGCGGCCCATGATCGCGGTCATGCAGGAACGCACGCTGCGTTCGACTTCGTTGTATGGCTTGTCCTCGCGGATGGCGGCAAAGAGCAGATCGTGCTCGCGCTGGTAGTGGTCGCAGGGAGCGCCCTGGTAACTCCAGAGAATCTTCTCCGAAGCCGGTTCCCAGCCTTTGAACAGGCGCGGTTTGGTCTGCCCTTCGCCGAGCACGGCGCTGCCCCTGGCCCCGTGCAGCACGTCGCCAAAAAAATCGTGGCAGCCGGATTGATGACGGCCCTGGGCGAACATCTTCGTGCCGTCCGGGAAGTTGAATTCACAGGCGCAGTGATCGAAGAGCTGGTCGGGTTCCCCGCGCACCTGCCGGCCGCCCATGCCCTGCGCGGATTGGGGCCAGGCGTTCTTGGCCCAGCAGCAGACGTCGATGTTGTGAATGAGCCAGTCCACGAGGAAGGAGCCGTTGAGCCAGGTGAAGTTGCTGTAGTTGGTGATCTGGTGCGCGAGCTCGCTCACGCCTGGCTTGCGCGGGTGGAAACCGACCGGCCCGTGCATCCGATACGCCCAGCAGGTGATGAGCTCGCCGATGGCGCCATTGTGAATCTGCTCGATGGCCTGCTCCAGCGGCAGGTAGTGGCGGCTCATCAGGCCGGTCGCGACCTTGAGGTTTTTCTTCAAGGCCGTTTCGTTGGCCGCGAGCACGCGGCGGATGCCCGGGGCGTCCACGGCAAAGGATTTTTCCATGAACACGTTCACGCCCTTCCGCACGGCGTACTCGAAATGAACCGGACGGAACGCGGGCGGCGTGGCCAGCAGGACGACATCGCCGCGGTCGAGCGAATCGATGGCGTGCTTGAACGCGTCGAAGCCGGAGAACTGGCGCTCCTTCGGCGCGAACATCTGCGAGGTAAACTTCGCCGAGAGCGATTGCACCGCCGACGCGGCCTTGGCGGGAAACACATCCGCCACCGCCCAGAGCCGGGTCGGGCCGGCCGTCGCCAGCGCATTGGCGGCGGCGCCGGTGCCGCGCCCGCCGCAGCCGACGAGGGCGATCTTGATGGCGTTGTTCTCCGCGCAATGGCCGGGGCGCGGGATGGCCAGCGTGCCCACGAGCGCAGCGCCAGCGACGGCGCTGCCGGAAGTTGTCAGGAACTCACGACGGGTGGTGAACGGGTGTTGATTCATGGTTGTGCCTTTCGGGGTCATTGCGCGGCCTCACATTCAGCGACCTTTTCGATGTAGAAATCGTCGATGATCAGCCCCTCTTCATAGAGGCGCTTCAGTTCTCTCAGACGCCCGATAATCTGTTGTTTGGTGAACCGGGGTTTCGCGGCGGCCACGACGAGCGCGGCATTGGTTGCGGCGATGGCATTCGTCGCATTAACCAGGTTGGTCAGAGCCACAGCATTGGTCACAACAGCCGGTACAGGACGGACGGGGGCGGTGCGTTTGGGTGGAGGTTCGTAGGCGGGATCCCACGCCAGAACCTTCAGGTCGTTGGCGGGCACGAGGTGCCGCCACAGGAACGCCTGCATCCGGTCGTCGGCCGGCACGGCTTCATGCACGAGGTCGTTCGCCCCCGCTTTTGCGCGGCCCACGACGACAAGGTCCACGGGCAGCATCGTGGGCGAGGACGGGCCTTTGATGGTGAGCGCTGCGTTGTTCTGTCCAGAAGCCAGTTTGACCGGGGCGGCGGAGAAACCCGGCGGGGGATCCTTCAGTTCCAGTTTGATGGCGCCGGTGAATCCGTCCCGGCGCTGAGCATAGACGGTGACGGCGGCGGTGGAGTTGGTGCGGATGCGGACGCTGGATGGCGCGACGCGCAGTTCGAAGTCGGGCTGCGGCCCGCTCAGGCGCAGACGGTAGGCATGCTCCTTCCCACCCTGGCGCGCGGTGTCGCCGAGGTGGATGAAGTAGTCGCCATCGGCCGGCAGCGTGGCCATGAACCAGGAATCCGCCTGATGCGTGTTCACGCCCGCGCCGAGGTCTTCGCGATCGTCGCTGAAGGCGAGCACAGTGCCGGTCGCATCGGTGAGCCTGATGACGGAGTCCAGCGGGGAATCAAGGCGGCGGGCCTGGACTTCCGCGACGACGGTCTCGTTCGACTTGCCGGTGAACCGGAAGACGTCCCAGTCGTCGGTTTTGTCGATGCGCCCGTTGACGATGAGGGGAAGCTTCACCGGCTGCGCGCTGGCTGGCGTGTTGTTGGGTTCCTGATCGAATCCGTCGGGCAGGTGATCGAGGGCAAACGGCACGGGATTGGAGACGACTTCCGTTCTGGTCGCGGTCAAGGATCGGATTCCCGGCCCGGTGTCGTTGGGAAGTGGTGTCAGCACCGCTGCCTGAAGATTCCAGCCTTTCATCTTCGGCGTGACCGACGTGCCGACTTGCCGGCCCGGCGGGAAGAGGCTCGTCACGAATGGCGATTCGCCGATGGTGATGCGATAGACGAAATCCTCGCGGCCGCGATAGAGGGCGTCGGTGATCGCGAACACGTACTCGCCGTCCCTGGGCACTTCAAAGAGAATCACCGGATCGGGCCTGAACCGGTAATCGTCGGAAAAGGCCACTTCCTTTCCCTTCGAGTCGTAGAGCGTCAGCACGGGCTGAAACCAGCCGGGCACGGCGTCGGCAATATATGGGATCAACTGCCGGCCCAGTGTGGAGATCACCAATCGCTGGCCCCGGCGGGCCTGGAAGCGATAGCGGTTCACTTCGCCGGAGGCGATCTGGCCGTTCACGGTGCAGGGGATCGTGACGCGATCCTCCACTTCATCCGCCGGACGCTGGCGCAAGGCCCGCGCCTCCTTGCCGAGTACCTGAAGCGTGGCGCTGAGCATCGGTTTGCGCGAGAACTCCGGCGCCTGGCCGACGTGGAACGCGAGCGGATTTGAGACGCCACGCGGAGTGACCAGGCGGATTTCCCGGCGGCCCGGCACGGCCTGCGGTTCGATGGCGACCTCGACAATGGCCAGCGTCGCCAGCGCGGCGCACGCGGGCGTTTGCACAAACTCGCCCACCCGCTTTTCGATCCGGGCGATCAATTTCCGCGGGTCGTCCTGGCTCCCTGAATTCGCCGCGATGGTTTCGGTGGCCGCGGCCAGGGACGAAGTCGCGCGCTTCAGTTCTTTCAATTGCTCGTTCAACAACTGCAGCTCCTGGTTGTTCAAGCGCCGGCGGCATTCGACGATTCGGGCGCTGACACCCGAACCGCTCACCACGACCGCATGGACGTCGTCCAACCCTTGTCCGCCGAGACGAATCTCCGACGTGGCGCCCTGCTGTCCGCCGGCCGGATAGACGAAACCGATGTAAGGGCGCGTCTGCGCCTGGGCCGCTGGCGCCGCGAACAGCCCGGCCGCGAGCAGGCAGAGTCCGATCCATGGCTGGCGGTGCTTCATCACATGATCTCCGTCAGTCGTCCGCCGGACTTCGCGCCTTCCTCAGCGGCAGGCAGCACCTGCGCCTCGGCGCCCATGGGATGCGGCAGCTTCGCCGTGGTGTCGATGCCGCTGAGCGCGTAGATGCTGCCGAGCAGATCCACTGGATAGACCGGGCGATCCTTCACTTCCTCGGCGTGCTGGTCGGAAGCGCCGACAATGTGGCCGCCCTTGAAGCCGCCGCCCGCGACGAACGCGGTGAAGACGTTGCCGTGATGGTTGCGCCCGCCATTCCAGGGCGGCTGCCAGTCCACCTTGGGACTGCGGCCGAACTCGCCGCTGCACCAGACGATGGTGCTTTCGAGCAGGCCGTGGTCGTGCAAATCCTGGAGGAGCATCGCCATGCCCTGATCCAGTTGCGGACATTGCCGGCGCATGGTCGCGAAGTGATTGCTGTGCGTATCCCAGCCACCGGGGTAATTGATCACGATGTAGGGCACGCCCGCCTCGACCAGTCGTCGCGCCGCGAGGCAATCCTGGCCAAAGGTGTGGCGACCGTAGCGGTCCCGGAGTTCCGGTTTTTCCTTCGACAGATCAAACACGTCGCGCCCCTGGCCGAGGATCAATTCGTACGCCCGCTGCTTGGCGTCCTCGGATGAAACCAGCAGCGGACTCTCCGCCATGGCCTGGCCCATCGTGTTCACCTGGTTGAGCAGCGCGCGCCGGGACTTCTGGCGGTCGTCGGTGATGCCCCGCGAGATGACGCCCTCCACCTCGAAGCGGCTCGCGTTCGGATCGCCGCCCGTCGCGAAGGGTTTCAATCTCGGCCCCATGAATCCTTCTTCGGAGAAACGTCCCTGCGGCTGCGTCAACACCACGTAGGGCGGAATCAGTCCCTGGTAGGTCGGGTTCTTGAAGTGCGCGAACACCGCGCCGACGCTCGGATACGCCAGCCGTTCACCGGGCGCGTGCGCCGTCTGCATCAGGTAGGCGGCGGTTTCGTGACCGTTGTTCCGGTGCGTCATGCTGCGGATGAGCGAGAACTTGTCGGCTTGTTTCGCGAGAGCGGGGAACAGTTCACCCAGTTGGATGCCGTCCACGTTCGTCGGAATCGCGGTGCGAAACTCGCCCATATACTCGTAGCCCGAATCCGGTTTCGGATCCCAGGTGTCGTTGTGCGACATGCCGCCCCATAGAAAAATTTGAATGACGGACTTTGCCTTGGTCTTGATCGGCGCGACTGGCAACGCCTGCACCGAGGGCGGCGCATCGGCACCCAACACTCGTCCGCCGGAGCACAACAATCCCGCCGTGCTGAACAATCCGATGCGCACGGCGTCGCGGCGCGACATCGGCAGGCTCAGGCTCAGGCCCAATGGAGGGGCCGGCGGGATGCGATTGGAAGTCCGCTTGGTGCTCATATTGGTGTGCTCCGTTGTTGGCGTGGATACAGGCTGTTGCCAAATTCGCTGTTCCAGTTGCCGTTCTCATTAGCACCGGGCTTCAGCCCGGTGTCGAAACGCGAGCAAACGAATCCAGCCGCTTCAGCGGCTTTCCGGCAGGCGTGAAAAGCCGTTAGAGCCTGTCTGAGAATTCGTTTTTTGCGTGGACCGAGCCGAGGCGGAGTGCGCCCGTCCCCGGGCGCAGCAACGTCCGAACGCCGGCCGCCCGCCAGGTTGCCAAGATCGTGGCCCCGCCCCACCTCTCTGCGCCCGAGGACGGGCGCACTCCGCGTGTGCTTTTTCAGACAGGCTCTTAAAACGGCTGGATGCCGGCGCCACTCGAACACCGGGCTGAAGCCCGGTGCTAATGAGAGGGGGTTGTTCGACGCCGTTCGCATACGTTCAATGCCGGTACAAAAACTCCGTGCTGTTGATCAGTGCCCAGGCGATGTCCACCCATTCCTCACGCCGTTTCGGGCGACCGGGCTTCGCGTCCCTGGGCGTGGAGCCGTAGGCCTTGGCGACGGTCACTTCCTCGGGCGTCGGGAAGCGCGAGAGGATGGTCAGGTAAAGCTCCGTCACGATTTCCGTTCGCGAGCGGCCCGAATCGATCAGGGCCGCGAGTTTGGGTCCCTTCTCCAACTTGCGCTGAATGTGGCTGGAGTTAAGCAGGTGCAGCCACTGCGCCGGGAGCGGACGGTTGTTCCGTTCGTTCGCCATGCCGGTGGCGCGCGCCGAGCGGCCGAACAGCGCGAGGAACGGACTGGTGATGCTGCCGTCGGCGATGGCAATCGCCGGCAGGTCCGGCGGAATGTAGGTGAACGGCTCCGGGATGGGACTGGTGTAAAGGTCCGACGAACCGGTGATCTGGTTAATCGCATCGATCAACACTTCGGCATCCAGCCGGCGCAACGGATAGCTCGCAAACTGGGCCGCCGCTTCCGGCGTGACGCACCGGGGCATCGAGGAAAGTTGGTACGTCTGAGAATTCAGGATCA
>JBDHQG010000145.1:0-8474 GCA_039806925.1 Limisphaerales bacterium | reverse complement strand
CCCATCTCATCCTTCAAGGGCTGACACGCGTCGAGCTTGTGGAAACCGTCTGCACCAAACCCTATCGCATGGCCAGCATCCGGCCATTGCAGGCATCCCTCGCGAAAGATCCCGTCATCGACGCGCTGGTGACCAAAGTTCACGAGCTCGTCGACGAACGCATCCGGCTCGGGCCGTTTCCCTTTCCCTTCTCCACCATCAAGCAGGCGGCGCCCGGCAAAAAGAAAGGCGCGCAACCCAAGTTCACGGGCAAGGACATCCTGAACTACCTCGAAACCCTCTCCGATCCGGATCAGCTTGCCGACCTGGTCTCCTGCGCGCTGCTTCCCGGCGCCGTCGAACGCCAGACCATCCTTGAAACCGTGCCGGTGGAAGCCCGACTGCGTCGCCTCATTCATTTCCTCGCCGAGGAGATCCGCCGCCTGCGCAACAACGACCCTTCCTGACCGCCCCCTGATGCGGCCTGCGCCGGGCGCATCATTTGGATATATTGCCAGCAGGCTAAGGGTTAACTCCGCTCACTCCTCTCCACGCGAACGCCGCAGCTGCTTTCTTTGCGAACGATGTGATTTATCCGCCAGCATCCGGTTCTTCGCGGCCTGACTCCGCTTCCGTTTTTGTCGCCGGACCTTCTCCACGCGGGCCCGTTCCTCCGCCGCCTTCTCCCGCCGCTGCGCCTCGATCTTGTCCAGCAACATCCGCCGCGCCGCCGCGCGATTCTGCCCCTGGTGCCGCGACTCCTGACATTTCACCTGAATTCCGCTTGGCCGATGCACCAGCACCACGCAGGTCGACACCTTGTTCACGTTCTGCCCGCCGTGTCCGCCCGAACGCACAAAGGACTCATCCAAATCCGACTCCCTCACGCCCAACGCCGCCATGCGCCGCGCCAACGGATCGTCCTGCTCAACCGGATTTGCGCCTTCGTTCATGCGGAAAATGTAGCGCTCCACCGCAAGGTTCACGATGAAAAATCACGCCGGCCAGGTTCTCGCATGGCGGCCTCAAACCACTCAGTTAAACGCCTTTCGCAACATCGCCACGCTCTTTGCCACCGCCGTGTCTGGCGCTTCCTTGCCTTCCATTTCGAGCGAGATGTAGCCGGTGTAGTTCACCGCGCCGAGGATCTTCGCGATGCGCTGGTAGTCGAGGTCGAGCGTGTACCATTCGCCGCCGCCGTAGTAGGTCTTGGCCTGCACGAAAACGGTCTTCGGCGCGATTTGCTCCAGCTTGTCGTAGGGGTCCTCGAGGAAGTTGCCGGTGTCCATCAGGCCGCCGAGCCACGGGGACTTGATGGAGTTCAGCACGCGGAGCAGTCCCGTCGGCGTGCGGGTGAGGCCCCAATGATTTTCCAGCGCGAGCACCACGCCGCATTCGGCGGCCTTGGGCAGGCATTGCTCGATGCAGTCGATGCACCACTTGAAGCCGTCATCTTCGGTGTGGCCGGGGAGGATGGGCTCCTCGCCGCGCGCTTTCATCAGGTCGTCGAACGAGGCGATGGTGTTCCAGCGGCCGGAGTTCAGGCGGATGCACGGCACGCCGAGTTCGTAGGCGATCTCAATGCACTTGAGCGTGTGATCAATCTGCGCCTGGCGAAACTCGGCGCTGGGATCCACGAAGTCCTGGTGGATGGAGAGGCAGATGAGATCGAGGCCGTTGGTGAAGGCATGGCGCTTGAGCTTTTGCAGATAGGGCCGGTGCGCGGGTGTGAGCGGTTCCTTCTCCGGGATGTCCATCTGGCGATGGAGAATGTCCACGCCCTCGACGCCGAGCTGCGCGGCCTTGTCGATGACGGTCTCGATGAGCACGCGCTCGGTCTTGAAATGCCAGTAGGAGTAAGTGGACACGCCGAGCTTGATGCGTTTCTTGGGCGCGGGTTTGGAAGCCGGCGCGGCGAGCAGCGCGGGAGCGGAAGCGGCGAGCGCGGCGGAGGCGAGGAAATGGCGGCGGGTCAGGTTCATGCTGACCGCAGCCTATCGTTCAGGACCGGCGTGGGAAGAATTTTCCGCCGCTGACACGCGCAGGCCGGGCGCAAACGGCCGAGTACGATCTCGCACTCAAGCGCGAACGTCACTTCTGCGCGATATACATGTCCGTGCCGTCGAGGCGCTCGACGATCATGTCCACGGTCTTCTCGATGGCGCCGAGATTCTCGCGCACGACGCGGAGGGCATTCATGCCAAGCGCGATGGCTTGATCGCTGTCGGACAGGAGCGTTTCAAACGCGCTTTCCAGCTCCTGGGCGTCCCGCACCTGGATGGCACCGCGGCGTTCGACGAAGGCTTTGGCGATGGCCTGGAAGTTCTGCATGTTCGGCCCGAAGATCATCGGCTTGCCCAGCGCGCCGGGCTCGATGGGGTTCTGCCCGCCTTCGGCAGTGAGGCTCTTGCCCACGAAGATCACGTTGGCGTGCTGGTAGAAGAATTTCAGTTCGCCGGTGGTGTTCACCAGCAGGCAATCCACCTCTCCGGCCTGAAACTCGGTCTTGGGCGTGACTTCCTTGCGGTAGACGAATTTCAGCCCTTGCGCCTCGATGTCGCGCCCCGCTTCCTTGCCCCGCTCGAAGTGCCGCGGCACGACGATCAAAAACAGCTTCGGGAAGCGCTTGCGCAGGCGCAGGAAAACTCCCGCGAGAATCCCTTCCTCACCCGCGTGCGTGCTGCCACCGATGATCACCGGCGCATCCTTCGGCACACCCAGCTGGGTGAGGAGGCGCGGCACATCCAGCGGCACGCGCTCTTCCAGCTTGGCGGCGTCATACTTGAGATTGCCCACGACACGGATGTTTTCCGGCCGGCAGCCGAGTTCGCGCAGGCGTCCGGCGTCGGCCTCATTTTGGCAACCGACGCCGGCAAACCCGGCAAAGAGCGGTCGGAAGAGGATGCCGAAACGGCGGTAGCCCTTGAAGGAACGTTCGGAGAGGCGGGCGTTGACCAGGAAGGTCGGCACACCGAGCTCGTCGGCGATCCAGAGGAAGTTCGGCCAAATCTCGGCCTCGACCAGCACGACCGCCTCCGGATGAATCGCCATGAACGCGCGGCGAACGCAAGCACGGCGGTCAACGGGGTAATAGATCTTCTGGATATGCGACGGCAGTTTCTTCTGCAACTCCGCCATGCCGGTGGTGGTGGTGGTGGAGACGACGATCTTGAGGTTCGGCATCCGGTTTTCCAGCGCGGCAATGAGCTGGGTGGCGATGTTGACCTCGCCCACGCTCACCGCGTGAATCCAGAGCACATGACGGTTGGTCATGGCCTGCTTCACCTTGGAGCTGAATTTGCCGAACCGTTCCGAGAATCCCTCCTGCCAGTTCCCGCGCCGGCGCATCCGCATGAAATAGTACGGCGAGCTCAGCCAGAAAAATATCGTGAACAGGATGTTGTAGATCAGCCGCATGGTCTCAGTGCATCGGGCGACATTTCAGCCGAAATGACGGTGTCATGGCAAAAGAAAATCCTGTTCGTGAACCGTGGAGGATCGAGCGCTCCTTTTGTTTCAAGCAACCCAACTCAAGCTCCCGGGTCTCATGGCCCCGGAGCGAGCACCACACGAAACCCTACGTCGTAATTGGCATGGATGGGATTGCTGTCGAGCCGGCTCGCCGAACGGCAATGGACCGCGTAGCTCTGCCAGCCGCCCCCGCGGATGACCTTGGGCGCTGTTTCCGGCGGGCCGGCGGGATCAGTCACGCTTCCACCCGGATGCGACTCCGCCCACCAGTCCACGCACCATTCCCAAACATTGCCGTGCATATCATGCAATCCCCATGCGTTGGCCGCATAGCTGCCGACCGGCGACGTCCGGTCGAGCATCACGCCCGCTGGATTTGGGCAGTAGTCCGGGAGGTCGTCACAGGGCGGATATTCGTAAGCACCCTGAAAATTCGCCTGCCCGGAATGAAGTCCGCCGCCAAAATGAAACGGTGCGGAAGAGCCCGCGCGGCAGGCATACTCCCATTCCGCCTCGGTCGGCAGGCGATAGACATAGCCCGACGGCAACCGTCCGGCGGAACGCTCGCGAGCCGTCAACTCCTCGCAATAAGCCACAGCGACAGACCACTCGACCTGTTCCACCGGAAGCCGTGGATCGCCGAGGAAATTGCTTGGGTTGCGGCCCATGATCTCTTCAAACTCGCCCTGAGTGACTTCAAACCGCCCCATCCAAAACCCACGGCTGATGGTCACCAAGGTAAGCGGACCTTCCACGGGATACCGTGCCGGCTCCGTGTCCGGGCTGCCCATCGTGAAGCTGCCCGCCGGGATGTAAACCATGTTCGAGCCGGGATTGAAGCCCGGCCAGAATCCCGCCCTGAAGAACCGGTTCGTCACAACCGCAGCCGGATACGGCAGAATGAATTCGACTGTGCCTGCAGCAATGACATTGGTTTGAAGAATGACCGAAGTGAAAGCCGAAACCCCCGCGAGGTTGGAGCTTCCATATACGAACAGGGCACCCGCAGCGGGCAAGCCATTCATCCGCAACCGAAGTCCTTGATTCGCAATTCCCGCTTCCAACACGATGGATGGAGCTGCGACTGCGATCCCGGTGAATTGCGCCCACAGGACAACACGGGCAACGAGCGGACAAACGACGGAACGCATGGTTGTTCAAGGATTTTGACGTCTGAATGCCCGAGATTAAACCACAGGAGCCGCCGTTCATCAAGGCGATCAGCGGCCGAAGATCATCGCGTTGTTCATTGGCAAAATCCATCCCGGCCAACGATTAGGATGCCGAAGTTCTGTCATTAGTAAATATGGCTTTCCATGCTATGTTAAGTCGTCGCTCGAAAGTCAAACGGCTCTTTCAAAATTCAACGGACGGAAAATCACAGTAGAATTATGAAGGCCTTCGCCATGTGCTTGTTGTGTCTAGCCTTGGTATCCACTACCACGGGATGCAAATCTCTGTTTTCCTCCAGCGCGCAACGCACGCGCACCCCCTGGCAGAACTTTGACGAAGCGCAGACGGCATACGAAAAAGTGGTCCCGCACAAGACCACGATCTCGGAGTTGAAGGAGCTTGGCTTCGATCCCAATACGACGCCAAACATCAAGATCCTCACCTACCTCGATCTGATCCAGCGGTTCATCCCCAATTCATCCATCACGTTGAACGATCTCCAGCCCGATGTGCGGTCCTGCATCGAGTCCAAGGACTGCTGTCATGCCTACGAGATGGAACTCGACATGACCGACAGCAAGCGATACGGCAATCTGGCGCTGGATGTCTTCGGGTTTAATCGAAAAACCAAGACCACGGGCTGGCGCTTCAAGGCGCTCGTCATCGTCAAGGACGACGTGGTGGCTTACAAGATTCGCTCAGGCGAACCCAACGTGGACCGGCTCGAACGCAAAACCAAACCGCTTGGCCCGCTTCAGGAGCTGGACAACATCGTGACCAAAGTAATTGGCGCCTTCTGAACACGTCGCTCCACTCCCGCGCGGCAAAAGATTCAACGCCGGGCTTGTTCCTGTCGCTTCAGTGCTTCAGTATCCGAACAAGCCCGGTTTCGTTTGTAAACTTCGTGACGCCATGAAAACCATTGCCCGCCGCTTCGTCGCCATCCTCGTTGTCCTCGTTTCAATCAATGCCGCGCCAGGTCAGGAGAAAACGTCGCGCACGCCGGGCGAATTGTTCGCCGCGACGATTCAGAAGCTGGCGGCGCTGGTCGAACCTTCCGCAGGCGAGAAACCCGTAACACTCACCATGCGGCTCGAAGTCACCAAGGCCGAAGGATTGCCCAGGGAAGTCGTCGGACAAAGCGCTCTCCTGGCTTTCCAATCACCCGACCGCGCTCGTGTCTCCGTGACCTATAGGGGCGAAACTTATTCCGTCGGACGCGATCAAGAGTCGGTATGGGCCCATGTCGCCGGGAAAAAATTTGGCGCGGTCGGCGTGCCCGGACACGCGCGCTTTGCCTCCGCGCCGGAAAAGAAAGACACCACCAAGCTCGGTCCCATCCGGCTCCCGCTGCCCAAAGAACAGCTCGCCATCCTGCCGCTGTTGATGACCCTGGAACTGCAGCCGGCGGAAACCGTCGATTCGCAAGAATGCTTCGTCCTCGCCGCAACGCCCAAGCCCGAAGCCATCGAGGCCCTGAAGCTTCCCAAGGGCACTTTGAAACTGTGGATTCGCGAGAGCGATTCCCTGCCAGCCCGCATCGGCTTCAAGAACGACAAGGGAACCGACGTTGAAGTGGAACTGCGCAATCTCTCCCTTGCCACACCGTGGCCCGACGACAAATGGAAGATTCCCGCGCGGGAAGGCGACAAAATCGAAACCACGGCGCTAGGGCACCTCACCCGCTTCATTTCCGTTTCACTGGGCAGCATCGGAGACAAAATTCCTTCCCTCGGACCTTCGACCGGCGAACGAAAACTTGTCGCCACCGAGGGCAAGGGCCGGCTCGAAATGTTCGACGGCACCCGCCTGCTCCACCTCGAAGGCACGCCGGAGGAAATGGGCCGCCAGCACGGCGCCCTGCTCAAGCCGGAGATCAAACGCCTCGTGAACAAAATCGTCTACGGCGTCGGCGTCGGCAGTTCGTTCGCCAAAGGCCGGTGGTTCTTCGGCGAGATCGAGGAGGCACAGCGTCGCCTGAATCCGTTCATCGACCCGCGCTATCTCGCGGAGATGGACGCCATCGCCCTCGCGACCGGCCACGAGAGAGAGGAGATTCGACTCGCGAATTTCTTTCCCGAACTCTTCCACTGCTCCGGCTTCGCGATCTTCGGCGACGCCACGCGCGGCGGCACGCTCTATCACGGGCGAATTCTCGATTACCTGCGCGGCATGGGCCTGGAACAAAACGCCGTCGTCATCGTTTCCAAGCCGGACAAAGGCCACGCCTGGGTCAACGTCAGCTACAGCGGCTTCGTCGGCTCCGTCACCGCGATGAACGACCAGAAGGTCGCCATCGGCGAAATGGGCGGACGCGGCGAAGGCAACTGGGACGGCAAGCCGATGGCGCAGCTCGTCCGCGAAGTCATGGAGAAAGCCGGCTCGCTCGAAGAAGCGGTCGAAATCATGCGTAAAGGTCCGCGCACCTGCGAATACTACTACGTCATCTCCGACGGCAAAACCCGCCGCGCCGTCGGCATCGCCGCCACGCCGGACAAGTTTGAAACCGTCCGGCCCGGGGAAACCCACAAGCTCTTGCCCCACGCGGTCAAGGATGCCGTGCTGCTTTCCGCCGGCGAGCGTTACGAGAAACTCGTCGAGCGCGTGAAGGAAGGCTACAGCAAGCTGGACGACGAAGGCGCACGCGACCTGATGAAGCGGCCCGTCTGCATGAACTCGAACATCCACTCCGTGCTCTTCGCGCCGGAGACGTTGGATTTCTGGGTCGCCAACGCCGACTCCGCCAATCCCGCCAGCCACACGCGTTACACCAAATACAATCTCGCGGAACTGTTGAAAAATTGACGCGACGCGATCTATCCGGACCGCGCCTCCAGAAACGCCTTCAATTCCGCCGCCGCCTTCCCCCCGAAACCCGGCACCTCGGCGATCTGTTCCACCGTCGCCGTCCGCAGCCGCTGGACCGAGCCAAACTTCTTCAGCAACGCCGCCTTCCGCTGTTCGCCGATGCCGGGAAACTCGTCAAGGATGCTTTCCGAAATGCGCTTGATGCGGAGCTGTGCGTTGTAGGAATTCGCGACGCGATGCGACTCGTCGCGCACCCGCTGAAGCAGCTTCAGCGCGCCGGTGTCGTGGCTCAAACGCAGCGGCTCGCCTTCCCCCGGCCGGTAAATTTCCTCGAACTCCTTCGCCAGGCCAATCACGGGAATCCGCTCAAGGCCGAGCTTCTTTAACTCGGCACACGCCGCGTTCAGCTGCCCCTTGCCGCCATCGATCAAAATCAAATCCGGCAACGACGGCGCACCCATGTTTGCGTCCTTCGGCGCCTCGCGCGGCTTCGCAATCAACGCGCGGAGCTCCTCCACGATGGGCTTTCCCGCCTCTTCGTCATCCGTCGGGATCTGGCCGGTCTGTTCGCGCAGCAGGCGGGAATAACGCCGCCGGATCGTCTCCGCCATGCAGGCGAAGTCGTCTTGGCCCACGACGGTCTTCATCTTGAACCGCCGGTAGTTTGCGCGATCCGGACGGCCGCTCTTGAAGCTCACCATCGAGGCCACCGCAAACGTCCCGCTGATGTTCGAGATGTCGAAGCCCTCGATGCGCTGCGGCGGCGTGCCCAGACCAAGGACGCGCCCGAGCTCCTCCAAATCACGCTGCGGTTCGATGGCCAGCGGCAGCGTGTACGGAATGCGCTCGAACTTCTCCGTGCGACGCGTCGTGCGTTTCAAGTCCGCGATGGCGTCGCGCAGTTGCGCGGCGCGCTCGTAGTCCTGCGCGAGGGCCGCCTTCTTCATCTCCGCCTCCAGCTGCGACGCCATTTCATCGCACTGGCCATCCAGAAAGTCACACGCCGCGCGCGCCTGCTCCAGATACTGGTCGCGCGTGACGTT
>JBDHQG010000144.1:0-8515 GCA_039806925.1 Limisphaerales bacterium | reverse complement strand
AAGCCATGCGTCGCATTCTCATTGCGCGCGCCCGCCACAAAAACCGACAGCGCCGCGGCTCTGGCGTGGCGCATCTCGACGTGGACGAACTTGAAATCGCCGGCCCCGCGCCTGACGACCAGTTGCTCGCGCTCAACGATGCGCTCGACCGCTTCGCCGCGCTGGAGCCGCAGCAGGCCGAGCTGGTCAAGCTCCGCTATTTCGTCGGCCTGAAAATCGAGGAAGCCGCCGAAGTTCTCGGCATTTCCAAGGCCACCGCCAAACGCTGGTGGGCCTATGCCCGGGCGTGGCTCTACGAGGAGATTCAATCGTTGAATGAATCAGCCCGCCAACGCATTTGATCTGGCCTGTCCGTTTCGCGCCCACCGGAGTCGCGGATGAAATCCTGTCGTCAGCCTGCTTAAACCGGAACGAAACAATCGGACAAGCGCACTGAAGCCTGCCGCGCCAGTAGGACAGCGCTTCCAGCCTGTCCCGAAGTTTTCCAATGCGCACACCAGAGGTTTGATCCGGCGAATCATCATTCCCAATTGCCCGCCGCCTTGCAGGCCGGGACAGGCAGGATGCCTGTCTTACTTTCAACGGCATCGGTCCAGTTAAAATCCCCCGTCCGCGACGCCCTTCAACATGCCGCTGCTTTCGAGAAACGCACGCAGGCCGGGACGTTCCGAGGCGTCGATCTTGCCATCCGAGTTCTTGTCGAACGTCGCCTTCATCAGCTCGATGCGTTCGGTGTTGCGCGTGTCTTCGAGGGCGCGGTCGATGAACAGGTCGATGGCGTGCTCGCGCTTGGCTTTCTTGAGCGCGGCAATGTCCTCGTTGCGCGCCGGGATGACGCTCAAGGTGATCGCGGCCATCTCGTCGGTGGACATCGGACCCCACTTCACTTTCTTCGGCGGGCTCGTCGGGTTGTTCGGATTCTCCGCCGAGTTGTCGTAGGTGATCACCGCGTCGAGGCGCGTGCCCTTGGGCAGCGGGATGCGGTTCTTGAACGCGCAATCCTCCTGCCAGTTGAAGTCCCAGTTCGCAATCTTCAGCAATGTCTGCGTCCTGCCGCCGGGCGGCGTGGCGGTGAGCTGAAACGTCTTGCCGAGATAATGCGCGTGCGGCGTGACGGAGAAGCCCTCCAGATCCACGGGCGTCACGAAGGAATCCTTCACCGTGTAATTCGTCGCGCCCGCGGGGATGCTCATCCCGCTCAGGCGGCCGAACAGCGGCGGCAGTTGCAGCATCGCGAATTTCCGCGTCGGCGGCTGGTCGGCGAAGTAGATGCCGATGGTCGAGGTTTCGTGTTCCACTTTGCCGCTGGGATGGAAGTGCGTCTGGATCACGAAATCGCTGTTCGTCGAGAAATGCCACGCCAGTTCTGGCGGCAGCAGCAACGCTTCGCCGCCGACGGCCCAGCCGCCGAGTGATTCAAACTGCCGGTTCGAACGAGCCATGCCGTTGTAGCCTTGCAGCGGATCGCGCGCGTCGAACTTCCGCGCGTCGCCCGAAGCGTCCACGTAATACAGCGCGTGATGCACCACCGAGCGGGCGCTGGGACGAAACTCAATCGCGCGTACCCACTTGTCCTCGGGCAGGTTCATCGGGAAGACGAAGTTCCAATAGATGTCCTTGCCCTCGGCATAGACTTCAAATGGCTCGGGCATCTTGAGAATCAGGTCCGGTTTCCCAAGCTGCCAGCCTTCGGGAAACTTCGGCAGCGGGGGCGTCTTCGCGGAATCGCCGGGCTTCGCGCCCTGCTGATGCCAGGCGTTGAGGAGCGCGATTTGATCCTCCGTCAGGCGGCGCTCGTTAGAGTATTCCACATGGCCCGGCTCCGCGTGCCACGGCGGCATGAAACGCTTGTGCGTCACCTCGGCGATCTGTCGCGCGCGCTTCTTCGCGTCGTCATAGTTCATCAGCGCGAACGGCGCGGCCTCGCCCGGGCGATGGCAGCGCGTGCAGTTGTTGAACAGAATCGGCGCGACGTGCTCGCTGAAGGTGACGTTCTCCGGCAGCGGCTTGAGGTTCCCCGCCAAGGTTTCGCCGGCCATCAGGATTGCGAGCGCGCCCGCGGTCAACAGCGCGGGACGGACGAGGAGCGGGTTGGGGAGGTTCATGGGCATCTCTTCACTGTTCAGCTTTTGACGAATGATCTTCCGGAATGTAACAGCCGATCGCCTTCGTGTGCCGGGCCGGCACCGGCTGGCCGGCCAGCACCGCGTCCAGCGTCAGCCGCAAATCGCGCCGCGTCGGTTCCACACGACGTCGCCCGAAATCCGACACCCGATCATCGATGCGGCCGAGATACAGCACCTCGCCCTTCGGCGAGAACACGGCGGCCTCGGGAGAAATCGTGGCGCCCGCGGCCCTCGAAAGGAGATGCTTCGGGTCACGAACCGTGCCCGACTTGAAGCCAAAATCGCGCGCGTGCGCCCGGGCCTTCTCGTCAGGCAGATCCGACTCGATGTAGACCACGTAGCTGCGCACACCTTTCCCGGCGTATTCGGTCATGATGCGCGCGATCTCCGGCGCGTAGGCGTTGGCCACCGGGCATTCGTGCATCACGAAGAACAGCACCGTGGCCTTCTGCCCCACATCAGCCAGCGGCTTCAAGGTTTCCCCGGATAAATTCTTAACAGCGATCGCCGGCGAACGGGTCGCCGCCTCCCCCGCGCCCGAAGCACCGCGGACAACCGGAGGCAGCGCGAGAATCGCTCCCAGCAAAAACGCCGCCCCCAGGCCGCGAAGGGCGCGGTCAATCACGGGCCACTGGAACCAAGGGGACTTCACAACAGCCGGAGCATGCATGAAACACCGTCCGCGCACAAGCCGCATCCAGAGCCCGGACGGTGGAAGCAGTTTCAAAAGTCATAGCCGCCGAGGTGACGAGGCGGATGCGCCCGAATCTCCAGCGGACTCCGCCTTCTCACATCGGCGGCCACGTTCAAAACGGGATTTTGAAACCAGTTCCCGTCACTTCCCGCCAAATCGCCCGGTCTTCCCCGGCGCGCGGCGCAGGCTCGTCAACTCGGACACCATCCCGTCCATCACCGCGAGGCCGAATGAGATTTTTTTGAAGAACGACGCGTTGTGCGGCACCAGCACGAACCGCGGATGCCGCGACCACAACACGCGCAACCGCCGGGCCACAGGCGAACCCTGTTGCCGACGAAACGCTCGAACCCAACTCCGCACGGCCCGATGCGCCGCAGCCGGGACGCTTGTTCATCTTTGACTTCGTTCTTGGCACCACGGCGGCGGACGCCCTAGATCTCCCGGCATCATGCCATCATCACTCGCCAGCAAATGGGTTCTCATCACCGGCGCCTCCAGCGGATTCGGCGCCGCCGCCGCCCGCGCCTTCGCCCGTGAAGGCGCGAAACTCCTGCTCGGTGCCCGCCGGTTGGACCGCCTCGAAGCCGTCGCCGCCGAATGCAAAAAGCTCGGCGCGGCTGATGCGCAATTCGCCGCGCTTGATGTCGCCAGCACCGCGAGCGTGAACACGTTCGTCGAGTGGGCGCGCAGTCATACCGACAAACTCGACGTGCTCATCAACAACGCCGGCGGCGCGAAAGGTCTGGAAACCGTCGCCGACGGCAAGGACGAGGATTGGGAATTCATGATGCAGACGAACGTCCTCGGCGTGCTCCGCATGACCCGCGCCTGCCTGCCGCTCATGGTGAAGAATCCCGGCAGCTCGATCATCAACATCGGCTCCATCGCTGGACGCGTCGCCTACGAAGGCGGCTCCGCCTACTGCGCCGCCAAGGCCGGCGAACTCCAGATTACCAAAGCCCTCCGCCTCGAACTCAACGGCACTGGCGTGCGTGTCTGCACCGTCGATCCCGGCCTCGCGGAAACCGAGTTCTCCATCGTCCGCTTCAAAGGCGACGAAGCGCGCGCGAAGAAAGTTTACGAAGGCGTCGAACCTCTGACCGCCGAAGACATCGCCGAAACCCTCGTCTGGGTGGCGAGCCGTCCGCCGCATGTGTGCATCGACGAGATGGTCATCAAATGCACCGACCAGGCCGCGATTCACAAACTACACCGGCGCGCAGCAAAGTAGGATAGGCATCCTGCCTGTCCCAGTTGGTAACACCGCAATCGGAGAACCAACACGCCCCCGGCTTGTTTGGAAGTTTGCTGGCGTTTGAGACAGGCAAGATGCCTGTCCTACTTCTCCGGCACTTCAATCACGTCCCCGTCACGCAGCCAGAAATCCATAGACCAGTCCACCTTCGTTTCGTCGAGTATCCATTCTTGCGATTTCCCTGCGGCTGGATCCCGCCGAGTTACTCGAACTCGCGACAAATCGGACGTGGTGAGCAACAGACCGGATTGCCGAAGCACATCTGCCAGCCCTGGGTAGGTTTGGGCGATTTGAAATCCGTTCTCAAACCCACCGGCTCTGGATGTTGTTTGTCCTGATTGCACAGCGCTTGCCTTCAGCTCTATGTGGTTCGTTCGGCCTTTGATCACCAGATCCACTGAGCGGCTGATGCAACCGCTGATATTGGTCGCGAGCTGCCCATCGAGTCCCGCCCAGCTCGCATTCAGCGCGTGCTCTTTCTCCCGAATCTCGATGCGATCGCCCCACTCCAGCCACAGATCATTGGTGCAGGATTCACTCGAAGCTCGCGACTCCACATCGACTAAAAGCTGAATCGTGCCGCCGTCGTCGCTGATTCGATCAATGGCCACCTGGCGCAAGTCAGGGAACTGCCGCCCACCGGCGAGCGGTCCGCCATGCGGGTATAGCCGGGCGATGAGCTCATAGAGGCTGAACCGATTAAAGTTGTTGGTGCCACGCCTGAAGATGTCTTCTTCGTAATTGGCGCTGCGCCGGGTCATCACGATGTTGCGGCGGCGAAGAATCAACTCATCCGCTCCCTGCTTCAGCAGCAGTTGAACAAGTTCTTCACGCAACGCCGTCGATGGCACGTTCGGTCCTTGTGTCCTTCGGGCGATGGAGAGAGGAACTGCGCCGTTCGCCGTCATGGCATTCGGGTTGGCTCCCGCTTCGAGAAGTGCCTTCACAGCGGCGGGACGACCACCCTCAACTGCGATGTGAAGTGGTGTCCAGCCTTTGTTGTCCGCCGCGTTCGCGTTTGCACCAGCTTTGGCCAAAGCATCGATCACTTCGGGCGACGGAGCATACTGCGCGGCGGCTTGGTGTAATGCCGTCCTCCCATCAGTCTCTCTCCTGGACTCCAAATCCGGCTTGTATCTGAGCACGGCATCAACCATCGCCTTCGTTCCTAAATCGACGGCGAGCATCAACGCCGTGTGTTTGTCCTGACCCTGCCTCACAAAACCGTTCACATCCGCTCCGCTCTCCAGAAGCGCCTCAACGACTTCTTGGTCGCCTCTGGAAATTGCCGCGCACAGGGGCGGATATGCCGAATAGGATTGTTCAGCTCCGTTTCCGTCATATCGCTGAGCCCTTGCTGACGCTGGCAGTGGACGGTTCGGGTTCGCGCCAGCTGATACCAACTTGGAAATCAGCTCGGCTCCCGGACTGTTCAGACGGTCGCGGCGACGCAGCGCGATCACCTGTATGGGCGTAAATCCCTCGCGATTCGGGACGTCCGGAGCTGCCTTGAACTTAAGCAGCAGTTCGACGAGTTCGACTGAGTTTAATCGGAACGCGCCATGCACAGGCGATTGCCCCTGGACCGTGAAATCGATGGCAGCCCCGCTCTCCAAGAATGTTCTCGCAGCTTCAACTTGGCTACGGATCGGCATATTCACTTCGAGATTGTCCCAAACTCTCCAGAGCGGAGGCGCATCTCCACGGTCCTTGGCATTGATGTCAGCCTTGTGACCTATGAGCAGCCGAATCATGCCAACGTCCGCGCGGCGCGCGGCAATGTGAAGAGGTGTTTCGCCCATGCTGCCCAGGGCGTTCACGTCCGCGCCACTCTTCAACAGCCGCTCGGCAATTTCCGTCCGCTTCATGTAAACCGCGCGATGGAGAGCCGTGCCTGAGTGACCTTTTAGATTGATGTCCGCCTTGCTGCCAAGCAGCACATCGACAATCCCCATAAAGCCATTGGCCGCCGCCGCCTGAAGGGCGGCGCCGTCCTTGATGTTCGGATCCGCGCCCCGCGTCAGCAGCAGTTCCACCACGGCCTTGTGCCCATTCTCCGCGGCGAGCCATAACGCCGGCCCTTGATTGTCCGTGGTCATCACGTCCGGCTTGGCTCCGCTATCGAGAAGGAACCTGACAATCGCCAACTTTCCTTCCGCCGCGGCAACGTGAAGTGGGGTCCGGTCTTTACCAGCTGCATTTATCAAATCCGGGCTGTCCTTGATGAGCGCCTGGATGCGGCGAATCTCCTGTTCTTCCTCGCTGAGTGGAGCAACAACGCCCCCTCCCCCGCTGGAGCCCGCCGCCGTAGTCTGCTGCTTCAAAGCCTCCGCCTTGATCTCAAGCCCCTTCAGGATGCCGTCCAGGCGCTCTTCGATCTGTCCATCGAGAACCTTCAAGGCTTCGACTGTAGATTTGGTTGTCGGATGATCGTCGGTAAACGTCGTTCGCGCCGAAGCAAGCTTTGTCTGCGCTTCGGCGCGTTTCTCCAACAACGAATTCAGCAACGTGTCTGGTGCGGTAGTGGGCAATACTCGGATCAACTCGTTTCGATCCATGCTACGAAGCTGTTTCAGCAATGCTTCCGCCTGTAACGCCTCCGCCCTCAGCGCCCCGTTCGCCGCGGCGTCGTCCGCAGCGGTGGATTGCCTTCGGCCCGCCTCCGCATTCTGTTTCGCGACTTTGGCCCGCAACTGCTCCGCGCGCTCGGTGAGGAGTCCTTTGATCTGATCGAAGCGCTGTTGCAGCAGCAGGGTGTAATCGTTTTCCCTTTTGCGCCACTCGTCGCGTGCCGCGCCGGTCAATGTCCGCGCCTTCTCCTGCGCCTCGACGAGCAGCCGGTCGTATTGCTCGAAGTCCGCGTCCGGCGACACCGTGGGCAGCAACCGGCGAACCTGTCCGAGATCCCAGCCGGAGAGCTAGGCGAGGATTTCTTCGGTACGCACGAGTTCTTTGAATTCGATGGAAACTGTCGACTGGCTGGAGACGGCTTTCGTCGCGGCGACAGCACCCGCTCCCAGCCCCGCCAGATTCTGCCGGCTCAACGTCGCCAGCGTCGTCTGGTCGTTGAAGTCGCGGAGGAGTCGCTGGTATTGCGCCACGGCGTCGTTGGTCTTGCCGAGCTTGCGGTAGCATTCGCCGAGGCGGAACAGCGCGGTGGCGGCGAGCTTGCGTTGCTCGTCGCTCGCGGCCAGCAGGGACTCGTAGGCCTTGATGGCCGCGGGCAGGTTCTGGTTCGCCTCTTCCTCGAAGAGACCCTTCTGGAGCGCGGAGGTCAGGTCATCCGCCGCGTGGGCCGCGAGCGGGAGAAGGACGACAAGCAAGAGAGTGAGTTTGGTTTTCATGGCAGTAAGTGGATTAGAGAATGGCTTGCCCGCGAAACACGCCAAAGGACGCGAATAAAGAAGTGAGCACCGGAAGGGCATCAAGGCCATGCGCCGGAGCGCGCCAGCGTCCTGGAGTGCGGCGCCCCTGCGCCGCTTTCAGACGCACAGGGCGGGTTGACGTTGAAACAACCGTCGTGCGCTCGAAAGCGCCAGAGGACTGGCGCAGTCCAAAACCTGGCGGAGCAAGGAGCGGTGGACGCAAACAAAGGCTGGGCGCGAGCGTGCAAGTTTTCATGCTTTCTCCTTTCGTGTCGTTTCGCGTGTTTCGCGGACCTCGCCCTGCTCCAGCCGGTATCCAACGCCATGCACGGTGTGGATGAAGCGCGGCTTCTCCGGGTTCTTTTCAATCTTCCCGCGCAGCGTGGCGATGTGCATGTCCACCGTGCGCGTCGTGGGAAACGCCGTGTAGCCCCACACGACATCCAGAAATCGATCTCGGCTGATCGCTTCGCCACCGGCCTCGGCCATCAGTCGCAGCATGGCGACTTCCTTCGCGGTGAGATGCAGCGGTTTCTTCCCGCGCCACCCTTGCTGCTGGATGAAATCCACGCGCACGTCGCCCAGTTGAATCTCGTGCAGCGGCTTGAGCGAACGTTGGGAACGCCGGAGCAGCGCCCGCACGCGTGCGAACAGTTCCTCCGTGCTGAACGGCTTCACCAGGTAATCATCCGCACCGACATCGAGACCCTTCACGCGATCTTCCACCTGCCCTTTGGCCGTGAGCATCAACACTGGCGTGGCATGGCCGAGGCGGCGCAGCTCCGCGCAGACGGCGAAGCCATCGAGCCGCGGCATCATCAGATCAAGCAGGATGAGGTCGGGCTTCTCCGCCAGCGCGCGGTCGAGACCGCTCTGTCCATCGGCGGCGGTGAGAACACGATAGCCTTCGCCCGAGAGCGCGTCGGCCAGCGCCGTGCGCATGGGCAGCTCGTCTTCGATGATGAGAAGGCGGGGATTCATGGAAATCTTGATGAAGAAATCTGGCAGGTGGGAAAGTGCGCAGGTGAGAAAGTGGGCGACTGGCGCCGGTTGGCGGCCATTCCCACCCTCT
>JBDHQG010000143.1:0-8517 GCA_039806925.1 Limisphaerales bacterium | reverse complement strand
CCCTACAGCGCCCACGCCTCCGCTCCCTACGCGCTCGAAGCCGGCAAGGCCTACTACCTCGAAGCCCTCTACAAAGAGGCCACCGGTGGCGACTATCTGCATGTCTGGGCCGGGCCCCAGGGTGCCACGCCGCCTTCCGCCGCGGCCGCCAGCCTGACGGCGAATGATGCCATTCCCGGCACCATGCTCGGAACGATTGCCGCGCCCGTCAACGCGGCCGGCACCTTCACCATCACCCAGCAGCCGGCGGATCAGGCGGTGGTCCCGAACTCCGTCGCGACGTTCTCGGTCGCGACCAGCAGCGACGCCTTGAAGTGCTATCACTGGTTGCGCGACGGGGTGGAAATCCCCAATGCCAACAATTCGAGTTACAGCTTCACCGCCGCGCCCGGAGATAACGGGGCCAAGTTCAGCGTGCGCATCTCGATCATCGGCGGCGACACGGTGGCCAGCACGGAGGCGACTCTCACCGTTGCCGCGGACACGGTGCGCCCGACGGTGGTTTCAGCCGCAAGCGACGTCGCCGGCACCAGCGTTACGGTGACCTTCAGCGAGCCGATGGGCGCTTCGGCCGCGAACGTCGCCAACTACACGGTCAACGGGGCCAGCCCATCGACGGCCACCCAAACCTCGCCCACGGTGGTCACCCTGGCCCTGGCCGCGCCATTGCAAGACTGTGTCCGCAACACGCTGGTGATTGCCGGCGTCGCGGATTCATCATCCAATCCGATCAACCCGGATCCGACGACGGTGAACTTCACCAAACCCCAGGTGCTCGTGGGCAACACGGCCTCGCAAATCTGGACCTTTGAAGACACCGGCGCGGACCTCACGGGAACAGGCTGGCGCGATCTCGGCTTCAATGACAGCGGCTGGGCCTCCGGCCCCGGCCCGCTGGGTCTTGAAGACGCAGCGCAAATGCCCGCCGGCTGGGAAATCCGCACCGCCACTCCCAACTACACCGGGGCGCGCATCACGATGTACTTCCGCACCAAGTTCAACCTGGCCACCGACCCGCGCGCCATCACCAACCTGCGCCTCACGCAGGTCCTGGATGACGGCGCCGTTTACTGGATCAATGGCAAGGAACTCGGCCGCCTGCGCTGCGCGGCGAACCCGGCCTACGCCACGCTTGCCGACGGATCGACGGAGCCGCATCCCGTTGAAGTCGCTCAAAACCTCCCGGTCGCGGATCTCGTTTACGGCGAGAACGTGCTCGCCGTGGAGGTGCATCAATCCGGAACCGCCAGCACGGACATCGTGTTCGGGGCCGAACTGGTCGCCACCATCAGCGCCTGTGTGCCCCCGCTCACGGTGGCGCGTTCCGGCGGCAACGTGGTCCTCAGCTGGCCGGATGCATCCTTCTCGCTGCAGAAGGCGCCGACAGTCAATGGTCCGTGGACTCCGCAGGCGGGCGCCAGCGGCGTGAGCCTGCCGGCCACGCCGGCCAACGCCTTCTTCCGCCTCACGAAGTAGGGCGGAGGCAAGACCTGGATTTGTCCGCGCGCGCCGGCGCGGGCATTGTCAGCACGCATGGAGACCGGGGATTCGTCCCCGGTCTCTCTGCTTTTGGAGGGGGACACATGTCCTGATCGGAACGATGCCGTGGAACATTGCGAGCTGAAGCCAGGGACGCCGTTAGGGCTAATGCCTTTCGGGAATCCGAGCGGAAGGCCAGTCCCGAAGGGACGTTCGACAATAGCCCAGCGTTTCAACGCTGGGAAAGGCATCGCCCCCCAACCACGAGTCCCGAAGGGACGACAGAACATTGGGTTTTCCATTTGGATTTCTACCGTTGCTCCGGGATTGGATTTCTTCCCGGCCTCAACCCAGCGTTGAAACGCTGGGCTATTTTCACGAAGTCCCTTCGGGACAATTCATGGGGCACTCCCGCTTCCGAATTCCCGAAAGACATTACCATTAGGGCAGGTTTCCCAGCCTGTCTTGTATTCCCCAACGCGGACGCCAAACGGTTTGGCTCACCGAGTCCTTTTCTGACCAAAGGCATCATTCCGGCTGAAAGCCGGCTGGCGGGGCGATTGGCAACCGCCGGCAGCTTCAGCGGTGGAGGGCGCTTTTGAGCGAGGCCAGGCAGCGGTCGTTCTCGGCGGGGGAGCCGATGGAGATGCGGATCCATTCCGGCAATTGATAGCCCGCCATCGGGCGCACGATCACGCCGAGCTTCTGCATCTCCGCGAAAACTTTCTGGCCGTCGCCGACCCGCACGAGGATGAAGTTCGCGGCGGACGGAACGAAATCGAGCTTGAGCGTCCGGAAGGCGGATTCAAAGAAGCGAAGGCCATCCGCGTTGTTCCGCCGGGTGCGTTGGATGTGTTCCTCGTCATCGAGGGCGGCAAGGGCGCCGGCCTGGATGAGCGAGTTGATGTTGAAGGGCTGGCGAATTTTTTCCAGGGCCGCGATCAGTTCCGGATGGCCGATGCCGTAGCCGAGGCGCAGTCCGGCAAGGCCGTAGATTTTCGAGAACGTGCGCATGAGGAGAAGGTTTGGCAGCCCGCCCGTGCGGATCAGCGGCAGCAGCCCGGATGGTTTGTCGAGGAACTCGATGTACGCCTCGTCCATTGCGATCAAGACGTTCGGGGGAACGGCGCGGACGAAGGCCAGAATCGCCTCGTCCGGTATGAGTGTTCCGGTCGGGTTGTTGGGATTGGCGACGAAAACGACGCGGGTGTCGGGCGTGATGGCCTTCAGCATCGCGGGCAGATCGTGGCCGAAATTCACCGCGGGAACGGTCACAAGATCCGCGCCGAAAAGTTTCGTGATGATCGGATAAACCGCGAAGCAGTATTGCGACGCGACGACCTGTGTGCCCGGAATGATGAGCGCGTGCCCGATGAATTCGATGATCTCGTTGGAGCCGTTGCCGAGAATCAGATGGGCCGGCGTCACGCCCAGCTTCGCGGCGAGTTTCTGTTTGAGGTAAAACGCGTTTCCATCCGGGTAGAGGTGCAGGCTGTGAAGGGCGCGTTCCATCGCGGCCAGGGCGGCGGGCGAGGGGCCGAGGGGGTTTTCGTTGGAGGCGACCTTGATGATTTCTTCCGCCTGGATCCCGAGTTCGCGGGCGACTTCTTCGATCGGGCGGCCCGGTTGGTAGACGGGCAGGGTGGCCAGGGAGGGGTTGAGGGGCAGGGGGATCATGCAGTGGAATTCAGGGCGTGGACGGGGCCGCGGGATCAGGGATCAAAGCGCTTTCAAGATCTTGCCAACGTCGACGTATCGCGCGATGAGGTCGCGGATGACGGAGATTTTTTCCGCGTCATCCGGGCGTGTTTTCACGGTGAGGTCGTACACTTTTGATGCGACCTCGTAGCTGTCCTGCTTCGCGAGAAGAATCGGGAAGCCTGCGCCGCGGACGACCTTCATCACGTTGTCACTCGGGCGCAGGCCGCCTGTCAGGACGATTCCCGCAAGCTGCGGGTGCGGGTGCGCGCCCGTGGTGGCCGCGGCGGCGAGGATGATGTCCTCGCGGTCTCCGGGCGTGATGAGCAGCACGCCCTTCTTGAAGAACTTCATGGCGTTGTTCACGCCCATCGCGCCGACCACGACGTCGTCCACCAGGTTGTGCAGCCGCACGTCGGAGTTGAGCAGCTCGGCGTCGAGCTCCTCCAGGATCGAATTCACGCTCGGGCTGGAGAGAATCGGGCGGTGCGGGATGACGCCGAGCAAATCGAGCCCCTTGCGCTTGAGGCCGCGCCGGGCGAATTCGGTCACAAACTCGATCTTCTCCGGGATCACCTTGTTGATGATCACGCCGATGATCTCCACGCCCTCCTTCTCAAAGAGCGCCTGGTTGAGCGACACTTCGTCGATCGGCTTGCCGATGCCGCCGCGCGAGACGATCACCACCTTGGCCTTCAGTACCTTCGCCACCTGGGCATTCGAGAGATCGAACACGGAGCCGACGCCCGCGTGCCCGGAGCCCTCGCAGAGGACGAAATCTTTTTCCCAGGCGACGCGGTCGAAGGCTTTCTCGATCTTTTTCACCAGCGCCTCGCGGTTCGAGGATTGGAGGTATTTGCGCGTGAAGTCGGGCTCCACGGCGATCGGGCTCATGTCCACCAGCGGACAGTTCAGCTGGTAAACGCTGTCCATGAGCACGGTGTCCTCGTCGATTTTGTGCTCGGCCACCTCCACGAAGCGCTGGCCGACGGGCTTGATGTAGCCGATGCGCGGATAGCGTTTTTGCAGCACGGCGAGAAGCCCGAGCGATGTCGTGGTCTTGCCGTCGTTCTGGCGCGTGGCGGCGATGAAGACGCGCGGAGTGGTGCCGTTCATGCCTTGTCCTCCCCGGGCAGCTTCCGGCCCGCTTCGGGATAGAGCTCGCTGTAGGCGATGGATTGCAGCCCGACGATGGCGGCCACGCCGAGAATGTCATGCGCGCTGGAGCCGCGGGAAACGTCGGCGGCCGGACGATCCAGCCCGAGCAGAATCTGGCCGTAGGCGTTGGCGCGCGCGACGTGCTGCACGAGCTTGCTGGCGATGTTGCCGGAGTTGAGGTCCGGGAAGATCAGCACATTGGCGCGGCCGGCGACCTTGCTCTCGGGAAGCTTGCGTCCGGCGATCTCGGGGATCAATGCGGCGTCCACCTGGAGCTCGCCGTCGAAATCCGCTTCGAGCCCCTTCTGCGCCGCCTTCTGCTGCGCGAGCGCGGTGGCGGCCTGCACGCGGCCAATCGTCGAATGGGTGGCGCTGCCCTTGGTGGAATAGGACAGCATGGCGACGCGCGGACGGATGCCGAGCAGCTGCTTGGAAAGGGCGGCGGTCGAGACGGCGATGTCGGCAAGCTGATCGACCGTGGGCTCGGGAATGACACCGCAGTCCGCGAGGAACATCACGCCGTTCTCGCCGAAACGCGTGTCCTCCACTTCCATGATCATGCAGCTCGATGCCGTGGTGGCCTGCGGCGCGACCTTGATGATTTGGAACAGCGGCCGCAGCGTGCTGCCGGTGAATTCACTCGCGCCGGAGATGAAGCCGTCCGCCTGGTGCATCGCCACCATCATCGCGCCATAATAATTCGGGTTCAGCATTGCCTCGCGCGCCTCGGTGACTTTCACGCCCTTGAAGCGGCGCAGCATTTCGTAGCGCTGCGCGAAGGTGTCGAGATCCTCGCTCTCGGCGGGGTTGATGATGCGGACGCCTTCCAGCGAAACGTTCAAGCTCGCGGCGGCCTGCTTGATCTGGGTGCGATCTCCGAGAAGGATCGGCGCGCCAAGGCGCAGCGAATAAAACTGCCTCGCGGCTTGCAGGATGCGCGGCTCCGTGCCTTCCGGGAAGACGACGCGCTTGGGATGCCGCTGAAGCTTCTCGATGACGCTGCCTATGAATCGCATGGCGAGTTAAGTAGCGGAGCAACGGGCAAAGCGCAACTGGCAATGAGGCCGGCGCGATGGGGATGACTCTTCGGCCGCGACAGCGCGCCAATTACTTCCCGATGCTGATCACGGTCCAGATGCCGATGGCCTTGCCGAGCAGCAACTCGCGGTAGTTCTCGATGGAATGACGGCCGGTGATGACCTTCGCGAGCGCCTGCGGCCAGCGTTGCTTGAAGATGCCGAGATGGCGGATGGCGTTCTCGAACGCCGGACGATCCGCGTTCACCGTGCCGATGATGGCCTGGTTCATCAGCACGACCTGGCGCATGAGTGAGTCGGCTTCGATGCCGATGGCGGGCTTGTGCGGCGGGATGCCGGTGAAGACGAAGATGCCGTTCAAACCGAGCACCTTCATCACGTCGAAGGAGATCTTCGCGACGCCGACGGCCTCGTAAACGAGATCGATGTTGCCGACCATCTTGGCGAATTCCGCGGGCGGCGTGGTGTCCGAGGAAATGTATTTCGCGCCGATGGAGTTCACGAGATCGGCCTTTGGATTCGGCTCCGCGGAGCGTGAATAGACGTAGGTCTTGAAGCCGTTCACCACGAGCGCCATCGCGCCGAGGATGCCGACCGGGCCGGCTCCGAGCACGACGGCGGTCTTGCCCTGGCCGCGTTCGGATTCGGCGCCGTTGGGGTTGTTCCACGGGAGGCGTTGTTGAACCTGCCAGACCTGCGCGAGAGCCTTCTCGGCGACGGTGAGCGGTTCGACGAGCACGGCGACATCGCGCAACTCGGGCGGCACGATGTTCAGGTGGGATTCGTCCTCCACGAAATACTCGGTCATGTAACCGTGCGTCATCTTGATGCCGCGCTCGGTGAAATCGCCGGTGAAGCAGAAATCCTGTCGCGCATCGCGGCAGGAGGGGCAGTGTGGATGCGGGCACGGACGGCGCACCGTGGGGACGACAAGATCGCCTATCTTGCACTCCTTCACGCCGGGACCGGTCTCGACGACCTCGCCCGCGGCCTCATGGCCGAGCACGAGGAACTCGGAACCGTCGGGAGGCGTGCCGTAGGCGAACGAGCAGATCTCGCGATCCGTGCCGCAGATGCCGACATCGAGCGTGCGCACCTTGAGCTCGGTGGGCTTGGAAATTCCGGGGATGGCTTGCTGGAGCAGGGCGACTTCCTTCTTCGTGGGAATGACGCCGACCGCTTTCATGGTTCCGTGATTCATCGTCAATAATGGCAACACCCGTCAGACAGGAAGCGTTTTGTCCAATCTGCGGGAGCTGGTCTGGGGAGTATAGGATGGAAGCGCCCGGAGAAAACAAAAATTTGAGGAGCGGGAGGAGGTCGGGCGCATCTGGAGGGCGTGTTGTCCAAAGCCCGGACCGCGACCGGTCCCCGGTCGCAGCGGGTGGAGCGCACCAGCATCGCGGAGTTGGCAAGAGTCGTCGTCCGTGCGACGCGCTGCGAGCCGGGACGGCTCGCGCTCCGTGAACTCCTCCTTCGTTTGGGCAACACGCCCCTGGAGGGATTCCATGGCGAGGATTATATGGTTGCGTTTGGGGAGGCGTTGTGGCTGTAATTATGAACAGTAAAAGATCGATCCCACATTTGAGAGAAGTGTCGGGTTTTGTCTTCAGGTTCAAGGTCGCGCCGCAGGTGTGTTCAGAAGTTTTAACCAACGCCACTGGCCAGTCGTGATGCGATGTATCGTCATTGCGGTCCCGAATTTTATAGCAAGTTTTCCCCCGTTTTTTCCGACATGAGATCCATGCAATATCAGCTGGCAGGCACCCGTCTGCTTCTATTTACGGCGGCGCTGTTGATGGGGTTGGGCCCGGGCTTTTGGGCGCGCGGGCAGGGCGCCGAAGAAGTTCTCAACACGCTCGACACGACGCCGGGCGAATCGATGATTTCCCAGGTCAGGCCCGTGATGGTCGAACCGGGCGGGAATCCGTTCCTGTTGCAGTTGAAACTTGGCTTCGGCACGGACGAGGTGTTTGGTCCCGGGACGATCTTCGATTCGTTCTCGCTCACGCTGCAAACGGCCGATCTGGCGAAGACGTGGGTGCTGGCGACGTTCGACGCGGGCGGAGTGGTCTGGGCCCCGGTGACTCCGGGAGCGGAAACGCTCCCCGAATCGAGCCTCAGTCACACGACGATCAATGCCCCGAGCCTCCTGCCTGATTTCAGTTTTGCCCAGGCCTACGCGCTGGAGATTGCGCTGCCGGTCGATGCCCTGGGGCAACCGCTTAATCTCTATTACGATCTCTACAACAATCAGAATGCCGTCGGGTCGCAGGGTTGGTTCACGGATGTGATCATCGTGCCGGAGCCGGGAGTGCTTTCTCTCGGGCTTCTCGGTTTGGGCGTGCTCTGGTTCCTGCATCGGCGCCGGAGGATGAACAGGCCCGATGGCCGGGTTGGAATGATGGTTCTCGCGCTGTGCGGGATCGCATCCAGCGATGCCCGCGCGCAAGAGGAGGTGGCCTTCACGCTGGGTGATGTTCCGGTGACGCTCGTGGATGTCACGCCGAGCGCGGCGGTCTATTTCAAATCGATGCGGTTGAACCGGGCGCTCAACGTCTGGAACGTTGAGGTGCTCGTCAGCAATCGTTCCGCGGTCACGCTGGCGGGGCCGGTGGTGCTGCTGGTGGATTCCTACACCGGCACCACCGGGCTGCAAGGCGCCGACGGTTCCGCGGCGGGAGGAAAGAGCTTTCTGAATCTCAGCGCGCAAGTCTCAGGCCGGGGACTTGCCGCCCACGCGACGACGGCTGCGCGCACGTTGACGCTCGGGCGCAGCGGAACGGCCTCGCCGGTTTTGAACACCCGCGTCTTCGCCGCGAAACAGCCGGAGCCGGCTCCGCTCGGCCTCACGCGCACGCTGAACGACGCCGGGCAGCCGCTTCCTTCGGTGACCCTGCAAATTGCCGGCCCCGGCGGCGCGAAGGATCAATTGTCGGATCGCGATTCCGGCGTGTCGTCGTTCGGCCAGACGGCCGGTGCGCATACGGTGAAGTTCAGCCGTGACGGCTACCTCCCCGTCTGGCGGCAGCAAATTCTCGACACCAACGAGCCGTCCGTTGTTCCGAATCCCCGGCTGACCCGGCGCGGCGAGAGCAGCGTTCCTGCGACGCCACTGGGCGGCGCGGTGCTGAGCAACGCAACG
>JBDHQG010000142.1:0-8519 GCA_039806925.1 Limisphaerales bacterium | reverse complement strand
AATCCCCAAGATCGCCGCGAACGCCGGTTCTTTGAACTCCTCGCCACGCATACGCCACAACCGGGGGCAAATGCACCGCCTCAAACTGGAACTCTTGGAGCGAGCGGTGTGAAGGAACAAAGTGCGCATGCCTTCGCTTGGTTGTCCCCGCAAGCCCTTCGCCAAATCGTGAACCACGCCGGCGCAGCCTATCTAGAGGGAGAAGTGGAATTCGTCCACCGCGTCGTGACCAATTATCCCGCCCTGCTGGAGCAGTTTCGCGCTTCATCGGAGTGGGCGTCAGTTCCTGCGGATCACCAGCGTGACTACGGTTTGATGGAGGAGGAAATGGGCCTCATGGCTTATCGCATCGCGAGCGGCCTGGATTATTTCGGTAATCCGCCGGGGTGGGTGCCACTGCTTTCATTGGAGGCGAACAAGCTGGTGTTCGAGCAGGAAATTGAACGGGCCATTGGCATTCTTTATCTGGAATATTGGCTGGGTAATGCCGGCACAAACTTGCAGGCGAAGATCGGTGCCTTGACGGATGCGCGGAAAACCCTGGCCGCGGAGAGCGAGAAGCTGGCGCAAGACTTCGAGGTGGCGAATAACCTCCTGCCAAACCTGGAACTTCGAGTCCGAGCGATCGAAACCGAAACCACCAATGTGCAGCGTTCGCTGAAGTTGCTGGAGGCAGAACTTCTACGGGATGCCAGGAACAATTTGAAGGTTCCCTTGTGGAGGCGCATCGCCCGCGGTCTGGCCAGTGTGGCCAAGCTAATCCCGCATCCTGCCGCTCAAGGCATCGGAGCCGGGCTGGATATTGCCGCCAACTTCGATTCAAATAAACCGTGGGAGAGTATCGAAGGGGCCGTGGATGTTGTCACCGCCTACCGTGAAGGAGCATTCGACGAAGCAGCCGAGGACTTGAACGCTTCCTACAAACGAATCCGGTTTCCTGATCTGCCCGGCGACGCGAATCCAAACTCCGTCAAAAACTTCATCGACGACGTGCAAGCCGCATCAAAGCCGATTGTCGGAAAACTGCAAAAGGTGCAAAAGGCGTTTCAAGGCACGCGCGCGCCACGGAGCCAGATCGAGGCGGAACTGGCCAAGCTCAAAGCCGAAAGCAAAGAGTTCAAACAACTCGGTGACCGCATTTCCGCGTTGATGGTGGAGAAGGAGGCTTTCATGCAGCAGGTTTCCCAAACCATCCAGCTTCTTGGCGGACTCTCCGAGAACATCACCGCCAACCTACTGGCGATGGACGCCTTGAATGAAGGCTACGCCCAGGCCGCCGGTGCGCTGGACGACCGGGCACTAATGTATATCAAGGAAATTGGCCGACGCGCGCGCCACCGCTTGCTGCTTTTTCACTACTACGTCAAGAAAGCCTACGAATACCGCCTGCTGAAGCCATATCCTGGGCGACTCGATCTTCAGAACATGTTTGATCGGTTCATCGATCTAGCTCAGCAATCAAGCGGAACCTATCGATCATTGACCAGCACAGACTTCCGGGATCTGCGCGGCCTGTTCGATGACGTCCTGGGTGAACTCGTCAGGGAGGTGGTGGTGGAATACAACAACAACGCGCCCGCGTTGTCGGCCCCTCGACGCGTGGCTCTCTCCTCGAACGAACTGGCGCGGCTGAATGCGGGTGAACCTATCACGCTGGATCTTGCCACGATCGGCGGAACGGGATTGTTTCCCCGTTCCGAGGAAAACGTGCGCATCGCGAACATCCGCGTATTCCGTTTGAACATTGATCCGGTCACCAATCCGCAGGCGCAGGATGAGGTGACCCTTTACATCGATCACTCGGGATCATCTCGCCTCTTCACCAGTGCCGGAGGGCGTCCGCACAGTTATCGTTTTCAACATTATGCCAAGGACACTGAAGTGCCTGTACAATGGGGCGCGCGTTACTTTCCAATGGGAGGGGATCTGCTGCCCATCACTCGCAGTTTGTCCGCCGATTCCCTGCTGGGCGCGTTGTTGAACCGAGCCGGCACCAACCCGCAAAGCGCCGGTTACTTCACCTACCTGGGCGGCCTTGCGGAACTGCGCATCGAGAAGCGCGAAACGCCGTCAGGGCGGAATTTCCGGCTGAAGGAAGTCGTGTTGGAAATCCAGTACGAGTATGTCCGCCGCAGTGACACACTCCGCAGCCTGGAATTCACCGCTGCCGATGGCCTGGCACCTTATGTGGAGCTCTCCGGCCCGGATTTGACGGGGCGCAAGGATGGCGTTGGCTCGTTTGTCCGTGCCTTCAATCGTGACAGCACGGTCACGCTCTCCGCTCCGAACCGGATAGGCAATTTGCGGTTCGCGGGCTTCGTTGATCTCGCTGACCATCCCACGCCGCTCGTCACGGCAAACTTTGATGGAACCAATCATCGCCTTTCTGTAAATCTCGCCTCGGATCGACGGATTGAGGCGCATTACGTGCCGGTGGAAGAACTGGCGCTGGCGATCACCCGTTCAAGCGCTGCGGGCGACATACAAATCCAAATCGATGGTGAACGACTCACTCCTTTCCGACTCGAACAGTCTTTCGATGTACATGGTCCGTGGCTACCACTCACCGAAGGTGTCGTAAACGATCCAATGACCATGCCCATCTCCGGTACGCAGGCTCAACCCCGGCGGTTCTTTAAGCTGTCACCTCGGTAACCTGACAGGCAGAGCAATGCGCAGCATTCCAGGTCAGAGCGCCTTCAAATTCCTCGCCCCGTTCACCGTCGAGTTTACGCGCAGGCGCAGGCCGTTCAGGCGGATGAAGCCGGTGGCATCGTCCTGGTTGTAGGCCTTGGTCGGGTCGGCCTCCATCGTGGCGATGTGCGGGTTATACAGGCTGAACTTCGACTTGCGGCCGGCCACGTAGAGGCCGCCCTTGTAGAGCTTCACGCGCACGGTGCCGGTGACGTTCTTCTGGCTTTCCTCGACGTAGGCCTGGAGCGCGAGACGTTCGGGCGCATACCAGAAGCCATTGTAAACGAGCTCGGCATATTTCGGGATGAACGCGTCGCGCTGGTGCATGACTTCGCGGTCCATCGTCAGGCTTTCCATCTGGCGATGCCCGTAGTGGAGGATGCTGCCGCCTGGCGTCTCATACACGCCGCGGCTCTTCATGCCGACGAAACGGTTCTCGACCAGGTCCACGCGGCCGACGCCGTGTTTGCCGCCGATCTTGTTCAGCGTCTTCATGACCTGCAGCGGCGTGAGCTTCTTGCCGTTCACGGCCACGCAGTCGCCCTTCACGAAGTCGAGTTCGACATACTCCGGCTTGTCCGGCGCGTCTTCGGGCAGCACGGAAAGCGTGGTGAAGTAATCGCGGTTCTTCTTCGGATCGAAGCTGTCATACCACGGGTCTTCGAGAATGCCCGCCTCGTAGGAGATGTGCAGGAGATTGCGATCCATCGAGTATGGCTTCTTGGCGCTGGCCTGCACGGGAATGCCCTTGGCGGCGCAGTAATCGATCATCTCCTGGCGACCGGGAAAATCCTTGCGATAACGCGCGTCACGCCACGGGGCGATGATTTGCAACTCGGGCGCGAGCGCGGCGGCGGTCAGTTCGAAGCGGACCTGGTCGTTGCCCTTGCCGGTGGCGCCGTGGGCGATGGCGTCGGCCTTTTCGGCCTTGGCGATTTCAACCATGCGCTTGGCGATGAGCGGACGCGCGATGCTGGTGCCGAGGAAATACTGGCCTTCGTAAATCGCGCCGGCGCGCATCATCGGATAGATGAAGTCCTTCGCGAACTCGTCCTGCAAATCATCAATGTAGATTTTGCTCGCACCGGTCTTGCGCGCCTTCTTTTCGAGGCCGGTGAGTTCGTCTTCTTGGCCGATGTTGGCGCAGAAGGCGATCATCTCGGCGTTGCCGTAGGTGTCTTTGATCCAGGAGAGCAGCACCGAGGTGTCGAGGCCGCCGGAGTAAGCGAGGACGATTTTCATAAAGCGTGATTCGTAGTGCGTGATGCGTGACAGAGCCGCCGGACAACCCGGCTTAAAATCAGGGGGCGAATAAACGCGAATTGGCCCGTGCAGAAAAGAAAAAACCACCCGGCGCACCGGGTGGTCAGATTGGCCAAAGTCGCGGCCTTACGCCTTGGACTTCTTCTTCGACAGCTTCGCCTTCACTTCTTCCTTCTTGCGCTTCATGTAGGCGTTGGCGCGCTGACGTTTCTGAGTCTTGTTACTTTGTTGTCCCATAAGTCGCTTTACATTGTGAATCCGTTTCGGATGCTTGGCGGCGACTATGATGATTCGAGTTTTTCGGTTCAACACCTATTTGCTGCTGGCGCTGACGCTTCTCTTCGCGGGCGCCGGCTGCAAATCCAGCAGGAAAAAAGATCCGAACCACTACACCAAGAAGGATGAAGCCTCCCTCCGGCTGCACCTCGAAGTAAACGCCGACGGCTCGGAGAACAACGGCGCCATCACGGTCGGGCGTTCGAATCCCTTCGAGATCAACGTCGAAAAACGGCCGTTCCTCACGGAGTTTCAGATCGAGAAAGCCGCGGTGATCGACGCCTTGGGCGGCTTTTCAATTTCCGTCCAGTTCAACAAGCAGGGAAGTTTCCTGCTGGAGCAATACACCACGGGAAACAAGGGCAGGCGCATGGCCATCGCCGCGGAGTTCGGCCAGATGCGCTGGATTGCCGCGCCGGTCATCAAGGAGCGCCTGGGCGACGGCGTGCTCGTCTTCACGCCTGACACCACGCGACAGGAGGCAGAGCGGATCGTCAGCGGGCTCACCCGCGTCGCCGAACTGGTCCGCAAGGGGCGCAAGTAAACGGCCGGCGTCCGGCTTGCCTTCGTTCGCGAAGTAGTCTCTGTTTCTCCCCGCATGATGCATTTGAAGTCCCGGCGGCGCGCCGGCCGGTCGGATCTCACGGCGAAATCTCCGCAGCTCACGAAATGGTCGTTCCCATTCGCGCTGGCGTTCCTGGCCGCTACGAGCGTTTCCTCCCAGCCGTTCCAGCTCCCGACGGCAAACCGCGCCGTGTTCGAGCCGTCCGGCGAGGAACGCTTTTTCGTCGGCACCGTGGGCAAGCCGTGGATGAGCGGCACGTTCGGCTGCGTGCGCACCGACGGCTGGCAGCTGCACGAGGGGCTCGACATCCGCTGCCTGCACCGCGACAGGCGCGGCGAGCCGACGGACCCGATCCTCGCGACCGCGGACGGCACGGTGGCCTACATCAACAAACGCCCGTCGCTCTCGAATTACGGCAACTATCTCATCCTCCGTCATTCGATCGAAGGCATCGAGGTTTACTCGCTCTACGCGCACCTGAGTTCAATCCGCGACGGGCTGAAACATGGCGACGCGGTGAAGGCGGGGGAGACGATTGCCACGATGGGCCGGACGTCGAACACCGGGCAGGGAATCTCGAAAGATCGCGCGCACGTCCACTTCGAGCTCGACCTCGTGGTGAACGAAAAATTCCCGGAGTGGTATCGCAAGACCTTCCCCGGCCAGCGCAACGACCACGGCGGCTGGAACGGACAGAACCTGCTTGGGCTCGATCCGTGGAAACTCCTCCTCGAACAGCAACGGCTCGGCGCGAAGTTCAGTCTCGCCGAGTTCATCCGCAGCCAGCCGGAGCTTTGCCGCGTGCTGGTGCGCGACACGAACATCTCGTGGGTGCGCCGCTACCCGATGTTCGTGAAGCCGAATCCCGTCGCGCAGAAGGAAGGCGTCGCGGGCTATGAGCTCTCCCTCAACTTCAACGGCGTGCCGATGGAGGTGATTCCGCGCGCGGCATCCGAGATCAAAACCAAGTCGAAGTTTCAACTCCTCTCCGTGAACGCGCCGGAACGCCAGAAGCATCCGTGCCGGAAGATCGTGATGCAGCGCGGATCGAAGTTTGAGCTGGGGAACAACGGGCTCCATCTGCTCGGCCTGCTGACTTACTGAAGCCGATGCCTCACGCGAAGAGCGCGAGGACGCAAAAGGGATACGGATTTGTCCGCGAGCAATCGAGTGACGTTTCTTTGACGGGCGGAGTGCGGCCGTCCCCGGCCGCTGAAACATTCTGCGAAGATGGAAGCATTGGAGGAGATTGGGCTCGTGCTGCGTTCGGGAGTTTCTGCGCCCGGGACGGGCGCACTCCGATCCGCCTTTGCCCTTTGCTTATCGTTGCGTCCTCCGCGTTCTTTGCGCGAGGACAACCGCCGGTCACTCAGCTCAACGGCTTCGACGGGCCGCCCTGGGTTTCGGGTTTCTGCGGCTGGTTCAGCTGCTTTTCCTTCTCCTTCAGCTCGCGATCCATCTCGGCGATGCGTTGCTCCTGGGCGATGAGCTTGTCCTGAAACTGGTCGCGAATTTTCCCGAGGCGCTCCTCCAGCCCGAGCACCTGGGCCGTGCCGTTCTCGTGCGAATCGAGCAGCTGGCTGCGCTGGTTGCTGAGCCACTGAAACAGTTTCTCGCGCATGAGCTGGCGCAGGTGCGGCACGAGCGCCGCCCGGGCATCCTTCTGCGGATGCGGCCCGGGCTCCGGCGAATTCAACCGCACCGACGGCGTCTGCCACGCGCCGTTGTGCGCGTTGTCCGTGGCGGTGGTCGGCTCGGACAACACGGCACCGGACGAAGATTCCGTCACCGCCCGCCCCGGGCGCGGCGGGGTGTTGAGCTCGACGAACATCGGCCGGCCCAGGGCCACCGCCGGCTGGCGCCGTTTCAACGCGCGAACGTTCAGAAAGATGACAGCCGCCAGTCCGCAGGCACCGCCGATGGCGACGGGCCATACCCATGCCGGCGTGCCGGAGATCGGTTTGGCGATCGCCGCGGCAGCCAGGCTGGGCGCGACGGGAGTTTCGGGAACTCGTGACGGCGCGACCGGCTCGACGGCGGGCGATGGCGCCGGTGCGGCGGCGAGTTGAACACGCGGAGGGGCCGGCACGGGGGCCGGATCTTCGATCGGTTCGGATGCCGGCACTGGCTTGCGAACGGGTGCCGGCGACTTGTTGATCGAGGCCGATCCGCCCGGTTTCAGCGTGATTTCGCAGATGATCATCGGCTGGTCCGCAGGGCTCGGCGCGGGCACCTGGCGCGTGGCCATGAAGTCAACGTTGCGCGTGAACACCGGATCGAAAATGCGGCCGAGCGCCGGGCCGTTGGTGATGGCAAGGGCCGACTTGTCCTGTGCCACGCCGACGGGCACCGGGCGGAAACCCGCCTTTTCGAGAATGGCGCTGCAATCATCTTTCACGGGCTTCCTGGGCGAGAGGACGATGTCGCCGGTGAGATAGGTGGCGAACGGCTGGTTCGTGTAGGTGGTGGTCAGCCAGATGGCGTGATGCGCGAGAAAGTCCGCGGCGTAGTTGCGCTTGCGGGCGAAATAAGCGCCGTCGGTCGAGCCGATGCCGTTCGTCGGGCTGCCGGGCAGGTTCGCAACATACACGTAAACCGTGTTGTTGCCGTGGCGCAGCGTGGCGAACGTGAAACCGCCGGGCATCTCGATCCGTCCGGTGTCCTCCCAGTCGATGGTCTTGGCGGACAACCTCTCGCGCTTGGTGAGAATGCCGAAGGGTTGTCCGACCACGGGGCCGCGATTCTTTTGCTGGCGCAGGACGGTATGAATCGCGACGGAATACTTTTTTGGCTTCATGCTTTCCGCGATGCGCCTGAGCGCGCTCCCGTCGGTGATGCCGTAGAGGATGATCCCGTCGGCATCCGTGGCGGCGAGGGCGGCGGCGATTTCGCCGATGCGCGCGGGTTCGGTCGCGGGTGTGGCGTTGGTTTGCTTCGGGAGCGAGATGTCGCCCACCTGCCACGTCACGATGCGAAAGGATTGGGCAACCGCGGCGGCGGTGGTGAGGCCGAGAATCAGAACAGCAGCGAAAACGTTCCGCATAAATTCATCCAGTTGATTGCGTCAGTTTCCATCGCATACGGCAGTCGAGGAGAACAGCGGAGCGAGACTAGGAATCCCCCGTGGCGGTGTAAAGCGGGATTCCCGGCTTTGAGCGTGCCGGGCGCAGATACCGGGAAACCTCGCCATGACATGGGTGTCTGTTCTGTTCTCATTAGCACCCGGCTTCAGCCGGGTGACCGGTGGCCGACGGTCTTGTCCGAGCCGCTTCAGCGGCTTTGCCCCCCCGAAAAGCTGTTGAAACAGCTCTTGTTTCGCCCCGGCCCAAACACTGAAGCCGGGTGCTAAGGAAACGCTGAAGAACGACCTTAACCACGAATGGACACGAATGAACACCAATGGAAACAGGCCTTCGCGTTTGGAATTCGTGTGGATTCGTGTCCATTCGTGGTTAAATCAGCGCTTCCCTAATGAGACAGGCCCCATGCATCAGCCCTGCCGGCTTTGAGCGTGCCGCCGGCATCTTGCCGGCGGAGCATGGCGTCGCCGTTTCAATTCCTCGTCGTACGTCTGGCGCCTGTCCTTTGCCGACGGGACGCCGGCAGCACGTTCGCTCAGCCGGACCCATGCAGTAGGAAATCGCGAACTGAGGTCTGCCGTGCTGGTAGGACAGCGCTTCCAGCCTGTCCACGAGTTCACCAACGCGAACACCAAACGGTT
>JBDHQG010000141.1:0-8534 GCA_039806925.1 Limisphaerales bacterium | reverse complement strand
TTCCGTTTGCCTCCCGGCAGACCCACCACTAGCTTGCCGCCATGAAACGGTAATTCATTTCGTGCGCGACCGTGCTGGCGGCCGCCACCTCCGCTACGGCAGCAACGCTCTCCCCGCCCACCATCTATCGCGGCATGTGCGATGCCTCGGCAGTGGTGAGCTTGAGCGCGGATTTGTTTGCCGTGGCCAATGACGAGGACAACACGCTGCGGGTGTATCATCGCAAGGCAGGAGGCCTGCCTGCGTACAGCTTCGACATGACCGCCTTCCTGCGCATCGGGAAGAAACATCCCGAAGCCGACATTGAGGGCAGCGCGGCAATCGGTGACCGCGTGTTCTGGATCACATCGCACGGACGCAACGCCAAAGGCAAGGACGCGCCGAATCGCGAACGGTTCTTTGCGACTTCGTTCACCATCACGAACGGCATCGTGAAAATGGTGCCCGTGGGAAAACCGTATCCAAGCCTGCTCGACGATCTCGTACAAGAACCGAAGCTCGCGCGCTTCCATCTCGCCGCCGCCTCGCAACGCGCCCCGAAGGAACCCGGCGCGCTGAACATCGAAGGGCTGACTTCCACGCCGGAGAGCACGCTGCTCATCGGCTTCCGCAATCCCATCCCGGAAGGGAAGGCCCTCCTCGTCCCGCTGCTCAACGCGAATGAAGTCATCCTCGGACAGCGCGCGCGATTCGGCGACGCCATCCAGATCGACCTCGGCGGCTACGGCGTCCGCAGCATCGGTCGCGACAAGGACAACTATCTCATCATCGCCGGCTCGCACGACAGCGACGGCGAATCCCGCGCCTACACTTGGAAAGGTGGGAGCGACGTTCCCGTGCTCATGACCGGTGTTCGTTTTCCCGGACTCAATCCCGAAGGACTCGCCTACTCCAATGAACGCGGCCAGACGGATTTCTTCATCCTCAGTGACGACGGCACGCTCAAGATCAACGGCGAGGACTGCAAACGCATCCACAATCCCGCCTTCCGGCAGTTCCGCGGCTTCGGGCTGCTGCCGTGAATCAATACTTCGGACGCTCCGAGCGCAGTTCGTCGATGGTCTTCGCGATGGCGGCGGGCGTGTCGAACTTCATTCCAGGAAAGTAGCGTCGCACCTGTCCATTGCGATCCACGAGGGCGATGTGATCCGCCTTGCGAAACCCGCCGGGCATTTCCATGCGAGTGGCGTTCGTGTCGCGCGAGAGGAAGCTCGTTTCGATCAGTTGATAGATCGCCCGCTTCTCGCCAGTCAAAAACAGCCAGCGCCGCGCATCCGCGCCGAACTGATTGGCGAATTTGGTCAACGCCGCCGGAGTGTCCGTGCCCGGATCAACGGTCAGCGAGAGGAGCTGAACGTCATCCTTGTCGGCCGTGAGCTTCTGCACCTCGGCCATGCGCTGGTTGACGAGCGCGCAGGAAATCGAGCAGCCGGTGTGGACGAAATTCACGACGAGAAACTTGCCGCGCAGTTCGTCCTGCGTCACCGAACGCCCGCTGCGCTCCGTGAGCTGGAAGTTGACCAGCCTCCGCTCGCCCGCCGTCAGGACATCCGGGTCGCCGCCCTTACGAAACCCCGCCATGAGAATCACTCCAGCCGCCACCGCAACCGCCAGCAGCGACGCGCCCCACAGGAAAATTTTCTCGTCCGCCTGGGACGGCGGGACACTGGCAGTTCGAGAACTGGCGCTCGTAACTTCGGTTTCTACAGACATGAGTTCGAGAATAGCAGGTCATCTCGTTGGATCAACCGCCGACAGGCAGGCGCATCCAACCGCGTCCAAAAAAAGGCGGGAGGAATTCGCTTTCTCCCGCCGAAGTTCAATCGCTGAAAAGCGTCCGCCTCAGTCCGGCTTGTGCGCGCTGTGGCACGCCTTGCAGTTCACGGCTTCCTTGTATTTCGCCGCGCCGTCGGCCGCGCCCTTCTGCAGCGCCATCGCGGCTTCAAGCAGCTTGCCGGTCTTTTCCTTCCAGCTCGCCTCGTCGCCCTTCGGCGGCTTGGCCGAGCACATGGCCTTGTAGCCGGCGACCAGTTGCGAAAGCTCCGCAGCGCTGGCCTTGCCATCCGTCGCCTTCTTGCAGACGGGGTCCACGCCCTTCGGAGCCTTGTGAAACTTCTTCATGAACTCCTTGGTCGGATTGCTTCCTTCCGCGGCGTTGAGAGTGGAGACGAAAACTGAGGCCGCAAGCACAACGGCGGTTCCGGCAGCGATGCTGAGTGTGATGAGTTTTTTCATGTGAGTTGGTTGAACGTTCGCCCATTCAGACACGCGTAAACACGATACGGTTTCACGCTGTCCGATATTTTCTGGGTGCGCGGAAAGTGGCGGACCAACCTTCCGCCGGCAAGCCCATTCCTCGGCCTCCTCTGACCGTTACTCCCAGGCACAGAGCCGCTCCACCGCCGCTGCCGAACCATCCCGCAGCCAGCCGTCGAGCTGCGCCTGATCCTTGAGCTGCTGCCCGCGCACGCGCGGCACCACCATGAAGCGCGACTCCAGCTCCGGCAGCCCCGTCATGTCCACCCACAGCTTCTCGAACTGCATCACCGGAAAGACATCCTCCTGCCCGTGACCCCAGCGTTTCTTCACATCCTTAATCGTCACATAAGTCGGCATCTTCGCCGCCACCGCGCGCACCGCAGCCGTCACCTTCGCGTCATCCGCAAGCTCTTCGCGCGTCAAACCGAACACGCCAAGCAACCGTTCCACGTCGATCCAACAACTGTTCGAGTTGTAATACGTCAGCGCGAACTCCGCCTCCTCGCGCGGCATCGACAAACCTTCCACCAACCGCACGCGACCATTCACCCGCGCCAGACCGCCGCCGCGATCCTCGATGCGCCGCGTGATCACCTCGAAGCTCAGCCCCGCTCCGCTCGCGATGTGGCATCCCAACAACGTCGGCGACACATCCGCGCCCACTGTATCGATGTTGTGCAGGAACAAGTGTTTCAACTGCGGCCGCTCGCGCATCAGCGACAGCAGCACGCCGTTGCGAAACAGGTTCGGCACCTCGAACCAGTGCCCGACCGGATGCAGACATTGCAGCGGCAGGTTGTCCGTGTAATCCGCCACCTCGCCCGCCCCGCGCGCCCAGCCGATCAACGCCGTGCGCAAGCTGTCGCGCACTTTCTGCTGCTGTTCGTCGAGCATCTGTTGCGGCATCTCCTCCCATGCGAAACGCAGATCCCGCACCATCGGAATCATCCGCAGCCCAACCGATCGGCCGCGCGACAATATCACCGAGCCTTCGTAACCGTAGTTCTGCTGGCGCGCCAAAAACTCCGCCGTCGGCGCGTGCGTCAGGTAACTCGTCGTGAACACATGCGGCAACGCCATGTCTGCCTCGCGCGACACGCGACGGCTCTTCGCCAGATGCGTTTCGAGGAAGGTCCGGTGTTTTCCACCCAGCTTGCAGAACGGATGCAACGCCTTCACCACGCCCGCTCCCTGGGTCCAGCGACTGCCTGCGCCCGCCGCCAGCGTCACCACCGCGACTTCGCCACGACGCAACGATTCACGCCCCAGCTCTTCCCAGTCACGATTGCGCGCGGCATCGCCCGACACATCCACCACGTCCTCAGCGCGCACATCTTCGATCACCACGCTCGCCGGAAGACGATTCTGCGCGAGGCCAATGCGACCTTCCTTCAAGTCACCGCGAATCTGCTCGTGCTGTGTGCGATCAAATCCATTCTCCTCCAGCAACGCCGTCAGCGACGCACCACCGCCTGATTCATCGCGCCCGCGCGGCAGCAAGGCATCGAACAGTGTTTGAACCATCCCGCGTAGCTCTGGCTTGCGACGGCACGCCGAGCCGAACCGATCCAGTTCCGCGCGACGCAACGCCGTCAATTCGCGCTGCTCCAATCGCAGCAACGCCGGCACCGTCAGCGCGTAGTAGCCCGGCGGCATCAAGGCATCCACGCCCTCGATCAAGTCCGCGAACGTGCCGCGTTCATTGATCGCGAAATCATAAACGACCGGCTCCATCGCGAACGGCAGCGCGTTCTCCAGTTCGCGTTTCGCCTGCGACATGATCTCCTGCAAGCGCCGCTGCGCCTCGGCCTTTCGCTCGGGAGCAAAGATGAAACCCATGCCGCCGCCCGACATGCCGCCGAGCATCCAGAATCCCCAGAACGCCTCGCCGAACTCCGCGCGCACGCGATGGATGATCGTCTCGGTGTAGTGGTTGGTCGCCCACGGGATGATCGTCTGGATCGGCCCGCGAAAATTCCGCGTCGTCGCCGCGCCGACACCGGGAATATCGCCGCACTTCAATGCGCCGAGCACTTCATCGAGAATGCTCAGCGCCTCGCGACGCCCGTGCCACTCGGCTTCCGAACGCAGCAGATACTTCTCCGTCACCATCTCCAGAATCGGCCCGACGTTCTGCGCCATGCCGCCGTGAACCAGCACCAGCCTTTCCTGCAATTTCCGCCGCGTCTCGGGCGATGCATCTTTCGCGTCGAGCACGCGGTGCTTTGGCATCAGGCGTCCGCGGCTCACGCCGAACTCCGGATCGCCCTCGCCCGCCGCCACTCCTTCGATCAACTTCATGCCCGGCCACACGCCGCCGCTGTCCTGCCAGCCGCCGCCCGAACCGCCGAGCCATTCACCGAGCAACGCCCGCGCGAGCACGAGCCGCCGTTCGCCTTCCTGCAACGCTCCAGTGAGCGATGCCGCCTGACCGGTCGCGCGCATGCAGACGCTGATGAGCGCCGCGAGCAGGTTCGTGGAAACCGCGAGCCGCGAACCTTTCGGAATGTTGTTCACGCTGCTGACCAGTTCGAGTCCGCGACCCGGCCCCGCCATGCGCGCGAGCAGTTCGGCGAGACTTTGGCCGGAACCTTCGAGCCCCGGCGGAACGAGACCGCCCGCGATCACCGCCGCCTTGAGCAGGCCGAGGTAATCTTTCGCAAAGTCGAACACGTCGCTGAGGCTGGAGATGTCCGCGCTTGCGCCGAGGTCCACGCTCACGAGGCGCAGCACCGGTTCTTCGATGACGCGCAGATACGCTTCGACTGGCGGACGCGGCGTCGCGTCGCGCCCATGCACACTGAGGTCGATGGAGACATTCAGCACGCGCGCGCCCTCGGGGAAATCCATGCCGAGGAAAAAGATGTCGCTCCACGCCGAGTGCGTGAGGTCCATGCGCACCGGCGTGCATTCGCGCAGAATCGGGAACGCGCCCGCCGCATCACGTCGCAGCAATTCCGGGCGGATGCGCAGCGGTTGGTCCGCCGGATGGCCCATGCGGAACATCCATTGATTGCCGCGCACGGAACGCACCGAGCGCCGCACTTGATCCGCCAACGTTTGGAACGCCAGCCGGTGATACGCCGTCGCCAACGCGGAGCAGAGTCCGTCCGACGACCCGCTGGTTTCCTGCGCGGAAAGAAACGCATCAATGGCTTCCTCGAAACGTCGATGGAGAAGATGTTCGTAGCCGTGGAAGGGAATCAGCGCCGTCGATCCTTTGCCTGCACTCAAGCGCGCCGGCAGATGAAAGCGATAAATCGCGTGGAGGAAGAACAGCGCGCGCACGCGTTCGTAAAGATTGTCCGCCTGCCGCCGAAACGCATCGAGCATCGACGTCTCCGCTTGCAGCGCCTCCAGCGAAAGCCCCGCGCACGCGGTGTCGAGCGACTGGTCGCGCAGCGCAGAATCAGTCGCGGTGATGATGTCGATCAGGTGGCGCATGGAGACACGGGAGAACACAAATCCAAGACACGAATTTCACGGATTACCACGAATTCAGATCCCATTCGTGAGAGTTCGTGAAATTCGTGTCTGTCTTCAAAAATCTTCATTCAGCCCCGGTGGTCATCGGTTGTTCGCGCAGCTTCAGGAGCGCCGCGAGCGCCGCCTGGCCTTCCGCCTCCTTCTTGCTCTTGCCCACGCCCCGGCCGAGCTCCGCGCCCAGATGAAACACCGCGCACTCGAACTGCCGGTCGTGGTCCGGCCCGGAAGCCGCCGTCATCTCGTAGCGCGGCGCTTCGAGCGACTTCGATTGCAGCAACTCCTGCAGCTCGCCTTTGGGATTCTCAATATGCGGTGCCTGGTTTAGCGCGCTGAACGCCCCGGTGAACCGGCGCAGGATGAAATCGCGCGTGACCTCGTAGCCGCCGTCGAGAAACACCGCGCCCAGCACCGCTTCAAACGCATCCGCGAGCGCCGATTGTCGTGCGCGACCGCCACTCGTCTCCTCGCCGCGACTCACGATGAGATGCTCGCCGAGGTTCAGACGACGTGCTTCATCCGCCAGCGTGCGGCGATTCACCAACTGCGCGCGCGCCTTGGTGAGCGACCCTTCGCCCCAGTCGGGAAAGCGTTCGTAGAGCTCGCGCGTGAGCACGAGGCCGAGAATAGAGTCGCCGAGAAATTCGAGCCGCTGGTTGTGCGGCGTGCTGACCGCCGATTCGTGGGCGACGGACGGATGGGTGAGCGCAAGCCGCAGCAAGGCTTCGTCGCGAAACACGTAACCGAGCGTTTCCTGAAGAGCTCCGAGCGTGCTCACGCGGATTCGGGTCAGCTCGCCACGGGTTCCGCCGGCACCGGTTGCCCGGCGTTCTCTTCCGCGGGAGCCGCGGATGGAATCTCTGCCGCGCCCGATGGCACTTCGACTGCCGGCTCCACAGCGGCGGGAGTCTCCGCCGGCCCGCCCAGGCCGTGTTCGAGCAGATCCGCCACGACGCGCTGCACTTCTTCGAGTTGGTTCAACTGCAGATCGGGATCGGGAATCGTGAAGATGTCGCCCGTCTTCGGCTGCTCGTAAACGAACACGCGCTGGCCGTCGCGCTTGAACTGTTCCTTGATCTTAAGCAACCGCTTCCGCTCCAGCATCACCGCGAGAATGTAGGAGGCTGCGGCATACTTAGGCTCGTTTTGCTCCATGATTTTGCGGAGCAACGACTCGGCGTTCTCCTTCTGAATGGCCTCGGGCGGGGCCGGCGGCGGCGCTTCATAAACGCCCTGCCACTGCGAGATGAACCCTTTGGTCTCGGCGGCGTGACCTTCGACTTCCTTCTTCCAGCACGGCTCGCACAAGTCGCGGCGTTGCACCTCGTGCTTATGGTCGATGAGCAGCGTGTGATAATGCTGCTTGTCGGCAAAATGCTTCTCGCAAGCCTGACAGGCGTGCGCGCGGGACTGGATGTTCCACTCGTTCATGGTCGGTCAATACACCGGTGAGCCGGATGTGCGGCATTATGGGGAACCGCCCGGTCCGGGCAACTTCATTTCATGCGCCCGCGATCAGCAAAGGGCGGAGCGACTCGCCCGGGGTCTTTTGGCTCCGCCGAATCCATCGCCTCCGTTGTCTTTCCTAAATTCGGCACCTCAAACCACGAACCACACGAAAAGTCAGGATATTTCAGATGCTCGCCTGTTCACCTCTGCGGTGAAACCTGTGGCGTTGGAGGTTCTTCTCCTTTCGTGTGGTTCGTGTGTTTCGTGGTTCCGTCTGCTGTTTTCAGGTTCATTTGAGTCAACGTGGCGACGGCATTCCGGTGCGGACGGTTGATTCGTGATGGCAGAATGAATACTCTCGTTCCGTATTCACAATGCCAATCCCTCCAGCCCATCCATTCGCCGTGGTTCCACTCCGCCGCTGGTGCCCGCACCGCCTGAATTTCCCGGCGCTGGTCATCGGCAGCCTGGTCCCGGACATGGCCAACTGCCTGAACTGGGATCACTTCACTCACTCGCTCCTTGGAAGCCTCGTGTTTTGCCTGCCGTTCGGCGCGATGCTGCTCGCGCTGTTCGCGCGCACGCGGGCTCCGCTGGCGGCCGCGCTTCCATCACCGCATCGCGAGGCCCTGCTGCCGCTCTGCGCAAGGTGGGAATCGTCCGTGCCCGTCTGCATTCTCTCGCTGTTGCTGGGGACGTGGACGCACCTTTGCTGGGATCTCGTAACTCACAACCACAGCCCCGTCGCGCAATCGCTGGGATACTGGACCCTGCCACTATCCAGCGGTCCCAAGGAAATCCAGGTGAGCACGGCTCTCGGAATCCTGAGCGGCCTTCTCGGCACCACGGGCGTCGCAGTGACCTACTGGCTTTGGCTGAGGGCAAAACCGATCCCGGCCGGGTCGGTGCCGGTGCGATGGCGGGATGTGCTCTCCGACTGGCTCCCGTGGCTCGTCACTCCAATCCTGGTGTCGATACCGCTCGGGATGCTGGTCACGAAAAACCAGGGCGGTCTGCTCTGGATCATCCGGGCCATCGTTGAATTCTACCTTCTGTTGCAATGCTTCAGCCTCGCGGCAGCCGGATTTGTGCTTGGCCGTCGAGCGTCCACTTTGAAACGCTACGGGGCTGGAAGCCGTTCGCAGCCAGTGGATGAAAGTGAAATGCCGTGAATTTGATAGCTTCCGAACCTTGCTGCGGCTGATCCCGCTGCGCGGGACGCTGACCTGCATCCTGAAAACTGGGCAAGAGTGGGCTGGAGGAAATTGACTGGAGCGGTCCTGAGCAAAGAGAAAGGACCGACGATGAAAGGCAAGCGATACAGCAGCCAACAGATCATCTAT
>JBDHQG010000140.1:0-8543 GCA_039806925.1 Limisphaerales bacterium | reverse complement strand
ATCCGGCGCGCTTGGATTCACTCACCGTGCAGCCAAAGCGGAGTCCTGCCTCCGCAGTCCACACTCCTTCATCTCTCTGACCGCCATTTCCGAACCCGCCGCGCGGCAATCCCGCGCTGGCATCCGGGCGCGCCGCGCTGATATTCTCGCGGCGCGCATGAGCCCCCGCAAAAGCAAGAGCCAGCCCAAGGCTTCCGGCAACGCCGGCGAGCCGCTCCCCGCGGCCCCGTCCCTTTCCGCGGAGGCGGCGCTCCGGGAGAGCGAGGAGCGGATGCGGGCCATTCTGGAAACCGCCGTCGAAGGCATCGTGACCATCGACGAGCGCGGCATCGTGGAATCGATGAACCGCGCGTGCGAACAGATTTTCGGCTACAGCCCTTCGGAGGTGATCGGGCAAAACGTCAGCATGTTGATGCCTTCGCCCTTTCGCGAACAACACGACGGTTACCTGTCGAACTACCTCCGCTCCGGCCATGCGAAGATTATCGGCATCGGCCGCGAGGTGATCGGCCGGCGCAAGGACGGGAGCTGTTTTCCCATGGACCTTTCCGTCAGCGAGGTGAAGCTGGCGAACCGCCGGCTGTTCACCGGTTTCGTCCGCGACATCACCGCGCGCAAGCAGGCGGAGGAGCAGCTGTCCGAACTGGCGAAGTCGCTGGCGGAAAAAAACAAGGAGCTGGAAACCGTCGTCTATGTCGCGTCGCACGATTTGCGTTCCCCGCTCGTCAACATTCAGGGCTTCAGCATGGAACTGGCGGGCGCGTGCGAACGGCTGAAGACACGGCTGCACCAGGCGGGCGCCAGGCCGGTCACGGGGGCGGACCTCGCCGACATCATCTCGGAGGAGGTGCCGGAGGCGATCCAGTTCATCCTCGCGGGAGTCCGGCGGATGGATGCGTTGCTGTCCGGCTTCCTCCGCTTTTCACGGCTGGGCCGGGCGGCATTGAAGATCGAGCCGCTGGAGATGGACGGCATGGTGCGGGGCATCGCGCAAACCTTCGAATTCCAGGTGAAGCAGGCCGGGGCGCGGGTGAACATCGCGAAGCTTCCGGGTTGCATTGGCGACGCCATGCAAATCAACCAGGTTTTCTCCAACCTGTTCGACAACGCGATCAAGTATCGCTCGCCGGGACGCCCCCCGGAAATTCATGTGGCCGGCGGGATTTCCGACGGGCGCGCCGTTTACTCCGTTGCGGACAACGGCATCGGCATCGCCCCCGAGCATCAGCCGCGCATCTTCGAGATCTTTCACCGGCTCAACCCCAACGCCACGCCGGGCGAGGGGCTCGGGCTGACCATCGCCCAGCGCATTCTCGAACGGCAGAACGGAAAGATCTGGGTCGAGTCCCGCCCGGAGGCGGGCAGCACGTTTTTTGTTTCCTTGCCAGCCGTCCCGCCGCCCCCTGAATAATTCCAGCATGAATCACCACATGGTCCTGCTCATTGCCGATGACGATCCGGGCCATGCGCGCCTGATCGAGAAGAACCTCGCGCGCGCCGGGCTGGGCAACCCGATTCTGCGCTTTGAAAATGGCCAGAAGATTCTCGACTTCCTCCTCGGCCAGGGCGCCGGCGCGCATCGCGCGCCCGAAGTGCCCTATCTGCTGCTGCTGGACATCCGCATGCCCCAGGTCGACGGCGTCGAGGTGCTCCGCCAGATCAAGGCCGACCCGGAGTTGCGCAAGATGCCGGTGATCGTGCTCACCACGACGGATGATCCGCGCGAGGTCGAGCGCTGCCACGCGCTGGGTTGCAACAACTACATCGTGAAGCCGGTGGACTACGACAAGTTTGCCGAGGCCATCAAGCAGCTCGGCCTTTTCATCGCCCTCGTGCAGGTGCCGGGCGTGGGCCACAAACCCTGAAGCACGCGCCTTGTGACCACCCCGCCGCCAGCCGCGACCATCCTGATCGTCGATGATGACGCGGGACTCGTCCGCCTGATTGAGAAGGCGCTCCGCCGCGAAGGGTTCGAGACGGCGAAGGCGGCGTCCGGCCTCCATGCGCTCGTCTGGGTGGATCAAAACCGGGCCGACCTCATGCTTCTCGATCTGAAGCTGCAGGACATCGAGGCCCGCGAACTCATCCACCGCCTCCAGCAGCTGCCCGGAATGCCGCCCTTCGTGGTCATCACCGGGCAGGGCGACGAACGGGTGGCGGTGGACATGATGAAGCGCGGCGCGCTCGACTACCTCGTCAAGGACGCCCAGTTTCTCGAGCTGCTCCCGGAAGTCGTCCGGCGCGCCCTGGCCGAGGCGGACAAGGATCGCCGCTTGATCGCGGCGGAGGGCGCCCTCAGGCGCAGCGAACGCAATCTCGCCAAGGCGCAGGAGATCGCACACCTCGGGAGCTACGAGCTGTGCGTCGCGGACGCGGGGCCGGACCAGTGGTCGGCGGAAATTTATCGAATCATCGGGCGCGCGCCCTCCGGCGGCCCGATGCCGGCGGAGGAGTTCATCCGCGCCGCGGTTCACCCGGCGGATCGCCAGGCCGTGGCGGACGCCTATGAACGGGCGCGGACGAAGGGGGCGCCTTACAACGTGGAATTCCGAGTCGTCCGGGCCGATGGCCTCACGCGTTACGTTCACACGATGGGCGAGGCGGTGCAGGACGTGGCGGGCGTGATCCGGCGGATCGTGGGAACGTTGCAGGATGTGACGGATCGCAAGCGGCTGGAGAAGGAGATTCTCGACATCAGCGATCGCGAGCAGCGGCGCATCGGGCAGGATTTGCATGACGGCCTCGGGCAACACCTCGCCGGAATCGAGCTGATGAGCGAGGTGCTGGAACAGCGCCTCGCCGGAGCCCGCTCGAAGGAAGCGAGCCACCTTGCGCTGGAAGCGGGAAAGATTGCTCGTCACGTCCGCGAGGCGATTTCCCAGGCCCGCTCTCTCGCGCGCGGCCTTTCCCCCGTGGTGATCGAGTCGGCGGGTTTGATGGCCGCGCTGCGGCAGCTCGCGGACAGCGCGTCGCAGATGTTCCGCATCCGCTGCGAATTCCTGTGCGATCCGCCGGTGCTGGTTCCGGATCACACGGTGGCCACGCATTTGTATCGCATCGCGCAGGAGGCCGTCTCGAATGCGGTGAAACATGGCCGGACCAGGGAAGCCCAGATTTTGCTCCGCGTCAGCGGCGAGAGAATCGTGCTCGTCATCAAGGACAAGGGCGTCGGCCTGCCGGATCGTCTCCCCGCCGGCAAGGGGATGGGCCTGCGCATCATGCAATACCGCGCGGGCATCATTGGCGGCTCCGTGGTGGTGCAACGTGATCCCGGATGCGGCACCAGCGTTGTCTGCTCGGTGCAGAACGCCGCCCTCCAACCCGTGACCCCGTCATGAGCAGCAAGGCCAGGGCCGGCAAGGCGCGCACGCGAATCCGAATCCTCGTGGTGGATGATCACCCGATGATGCGCCAGGGGCTCGCGGCGCTGATCAACAACGAGAAGGATCTCGCCGTGTGCGGCGAGGCGGAAAGCGCCGCGCAGGCGATGGACGCGATTGCGGCGACCAGGCCGGACCTTGTCATCGCCGACATCACGATGCCCGACAAGAGCGGCCTGGAATTGATCAAGGACGCGCTCGCGGTGCATCCCGGGCTCCGCGTGCTCGTGGTCTCGATGCACGACGAATCGCTCTACGCCGAGCGCGTCCTGCGCGCGGGAGGGCGCGGCTACATCATGAAGCAGGAAGGCGGCAAGCGCCTGATGGAAGGCATCCGGCAGGTGCTGGCCGGGCAGATTTACGTCAGCGAAAAAATGTCGAAGCGCATCCTCGAAATCTTTTCCGGCCAGCGCAACTCCTCCGGGGGTTCGCCGGTCGAGAAGCTCACGGATCGGGAGTTCGAGGTGTTTCAACTGATCGGCGAGGGAAAGGGGACGCGCGAGATCGCGGACAAGCTGCACCTGAGCGTGAAGACGGTGGAAGTCCACCGCCTGCACATCAAGGAGAAGCTGGAAATCCAGACCGCCGCCGGGCTGATTCGTTTCGCCGTGCGCTGGATGGAAACCCAGTCGCGCGCCTGAGCCGGAACTATGCAGTAGAAGGTAGGACAGGCATCCTGCCTGTCCCGACTACAAGGCGGTGGGCACTGGAAAATGAACGTTCGTTTGGCCAAACCCTTTGGTGTTCGCGTTGGTGAACTCGTGGACAGGCTGGAAGCGCTGTCCTACCGGCACGGCAGACCTCAGTTCGCGATTTCCTACTGCATCGTTCCGGCTGAGAGCCTGTCTGAGCATTCGATTTTTGCGTGGACCGAGCCGAGGCGGAGTGCGCCCGTCCTCGGGCGCAGCAACATCCGAACGCCGGCCGCCCGCCAGGTTGCCAGGATCGTGGCCCCGCCCCACCTCTCTGCGCCCGAGGACGGGCGCACTCCGCGTGTGCTTTTTCAGACAGGCTCTGATCTCCCGCAGGCAGCCATCGTTGCCGACCTCGGGAGGCAGGAATGGCCCCGCCAGCCGCTTCCATCCGTGGCCGGCGCGCCCCTCTTCCTCCGCAATCGCTCCCCGGAAAGCCCCATTTTGCGGCAGTTTTCGCCGGTATTCCCTCCTCCGTAATCCTGCGTAGGTCATTCCGGCGCGCTTCGGCCCCGGCCCTGCTTACACGCATTCGTTGAATTGGGCATGAACGGATCGAACCTCAACAAATCGGCCCTCGGCGCCGCGGTGGCGCTGGGACTTCTCATCCTCGTTGCGTTGCTCTCCTACCATCGGCTCGGGGAAATGGCCGCCGCTGCCACGGTGCTGAGCACCGGCCTCGTCGCGCTCGTCATCCAGCGCGAGATGAACGCCCGGCACCGGGCCGAGCTGGAACTCCTTCGCGCGCAGGATGACCTCGAGGACCGCGTCAACGAACGCACCGCCGAGCTCAACGCCGCCAACGTGGCGCTCCAGGCGGAGGTGCTGGAACGGCAGCGCATCGAAAGCGCCCTGCGTCGCGCCCACGATGAACTGGAGATTCGCGTGGCCGAGCGCACGCGCGCCCTCGCGGACGCCAACGAGGTGCTCCAGCGCGAGATCGTGGAACGCCGGCGGACCGGGGAAGCCCTCAAGAACTCCCGCGCGCTCTACCATTCCCTCGTGGAAAACCTGCCCGTGAACATCTGGCGCACGGACGCCGCCGGGCGCTTCACTTTCGTGAACGGCCATCTCTGTCACTCGCTGGGCGTGACCCAGGAGGAGGCGCTGGGCCGGGGCGCCTGCGAATTTTTCACCACGGCCACGGCGGAACGCTCCGGCCGGATCGACCGCCAGGTGATGGAGAGCGGGCAGGCCTTCGAGGGCATCGAGGAATTCGAGACGCGGAACGGGCGCACCGGCCATGTGCAGGTGTTGAAGACGCCGTTCCACGACGCGAACGGTCGGATGCTCGGCATCCAGGGCATCAGCTGGGACGTGACCGAGCGCAGGCGCGCGGAGGAGGAGATGCGCCGCATCCAGGGCCAGATCGAGCGCACGAACGCCGACCTGCGCCGCAAGAACGAGGAGATCCAGAACTTCTACCACACGCTCTCGCACGAGTTGAAAACCCCGCTCACCTCCGCGCGCGAATTCATCTCCATCGTCATCGATGGCCTCGCCGGCGGCCTGAACGACACGCAGCGCGAATACCTCCGCATCGCGCTGGAAAGCTGCAACCAGCTTCGCGTGTGCATCAACGACCTGCTCGACGCCACGCGCCTGGAAACCGGCAAGCTCAGCATCGAGCTCAAGCCCACGGCGCTGGGCGAGCTCGCCCAGCGTGTCGTCACCACGCTCCTGCCCGCCGCCGCCGGCAAACGCATCGGGCTCGCCTGCGATGTCGAGCCCGGCCTGCCGCCCGTCGAGCTGGATGAGAGCCGCATCACGCAGGTCATCACCAACCTGGTGAACAACGCGCTCAAATTCACGGAGGCCGGCGGAACGATCACCGTCAGCGTCGGCGCCTCGGCCGAGAAGCAGGACGTGACGGAGGTCTCGGTCAGCGACACCGGCCGCGGCATCCCCGGCGCGCAGATCGATCGCATCTTCGACCGCCTCTACCAGGTGAAGAGCGGCGATGCGACGACCGAGCATGGCGTCGGCCTCGGCCTGTTCATCTGCCGCGAGCTGGTCCGCCTGCACGGCGGCGACATCCGCGTCGAAAGCACGGTCGGCAAGGGCAGCACCTTCACCTTCGAGCTGCCGGTCCGGGTGCCCGCCGAGGAACGCTCCAACCTGCTGCTCGTCGATGACGATCCCGCGATGCGCGAGATTCTCAGCAGCATCCTTCAGCGCGCGAAATTTGACGTGTCCACCGCCGAGGACGGCAGGCAGGCCCTGCAACAAATCCGCCGGCACGTGCCCGACGTGATCCTGATGGATCTCGAAATGCCCGGCATGGACGGCCCGACGACGCTCCAGGAAATCCGCCGCCAATGGGGCGCGCTGCCCGTGGTGCTGCACACCGGCCACGTCGATGGCCCGCTGCTGAGCCGCGCGCTCGAATGGGCGCCGTTCACCGTGCTCTCCAAGCCATGTCCGATGGATCAGCTTGTCCAGACAATGTGCGGGCTGGATCGTCGCCGTTCCGGTGAAACTGATTTCAAGACCAACCCCGGCGCGGCCCAGGCGCCGGGAAGCACCAAGGAGCCTGCGCCCGCATGAAAAAAATCCTAGTCGTTGAAGATGACGCGAAGATCGCCGCCGCCCTGCGCATCCGCCTCGAATCCGTCGGCTACCAGGTCGTGTCCGCCGGCGATGGATTCAGCGGGCTCAAGATGACGATGACGCACCGGCCCGACCTCATCCTGCTCGACATCATGATGCCCGGCGGCATGGGCTTCTCCGTCGCCGAACGCCTGAAGGATCTCGGCCTGGGCGACATCCCGATCATCTTCATCACCGCCAGCAAACGCGCCGGCCTGCGCAAGATGGCCCAGCAACTCGGCGCCGCCGGCTTCTTCGAGAAACCCTACGACGCCGATCAATTGCTCGCGGCGATCCACCTCATTCTCGGCCCCGTCCCCTTTCCCGCGGCCCACACCCCCTCCTCCACCACCCAGCGCCTCAGCCCATGAAAACCATCCTGATCATCGAGGATGATCCGAACATCGTCGCCGCGCTCGAAGTGCGCCTCGAGAACGCCGGCTACGCCACCCTGAGCGCGGGCGACGCCGCCACCGGCTTCGGCAAGGCGCTGCAAAACCTGCCCGACCTCGTCATGCTCGACATCTCGATGCCCGCGGGCGACGGGCTTCAAGTCGCGCAGAAACTCCGCTCCCACCCGCTCACCCGCGAGATTCCATTTCTCTTCGTGACCGCGAACAAGGATCCCGAGCTGCGTGAACGGGTGATGGATCTCGGCGCGGCCGGTTTGTTCGAGAAACCCTACAATGCGGACGAACTGCTCGCCGTCGTCGGCCACGCGCTGGGCGAGACCGGGATGTTCCGCCGCCCCATCGCCCGATACTCGCCTGCCGCTGGAACCTCCGCCGTGAAGCCCGGCGGCGGCGCCGCGAAAAAGGTTCTGATTGTCGAGGACGACGAAAAAATCGCGCTCGCCCTTTCGCTCCGGCTGCAATCGGCCGGTTACGAAACCAGCACCGCGCCCGATGCCCTCAGCGGAGTTCACTCGGCCCTGTCATCGCGGCCGGATTTGGTGCTGCTCGACATTTCCCTGCCGGCTGGCAGCGGCTTCACCGTGGCGGAACGCGTCCGCCGCTCGGCCTCCGCCAACATCCCGATCATCTTCCTCACCGCCAGCAAACAACCGGGCTTCCGCGAACGTGCCCTCGAACTCGGCGCCGCCGGTTACTTCGAGAAACCCTACGAAGCCGAGGCGCTGCTGACCGCGGTGCATCAGCATCTGGGAAGCTAGCCGCCGAACCGCAGAACTACCAACGCTCGGCGCACCGGATGCGTCGAGCGTTTCTCATTCCCACCCGCACGCGGCCCGTGTTACATCCTCCGCACGAAAGCCAACATGAACACTCGCATCGCGTCCGCATTTCTTCTCGTCCTTGGTCTGCTCACCAACGCCCCGCTGCTTCGCGCCGAAGCCGAACATCTTTACTGCGCACACGGTCACAGTTGGCTCGTGGCCGGCGCGGAGTCGTCCGACTTCCTCAAATACGCCCCGAGCCGGGAGATCGACATTCTCCACGTCGCCATTGATGTCACGCCGGATTTCAAGGCGCGTTCCGTCACCGGCAAGATGACCCTCCGCTTCAAGCCCATCGCGAAACCGTTCGCCGACCTCAAGCTCGACGCCATCGACCTGGCCGTCTCCGCCGTGGACTCCAGCGTCAAGCTCCTCGGTTGGCACGCGACGGACAAGCAGGTGATCATCAACTTCGCCGAACCGATCCCCGCCGATCAGGAGGCCAACGTCACCATTCACTACAGCGCCGTGCCGCAGATGGGCCTTTACTTCCGCACGCCTGAGATGGGCTATCCGGCGACCGACACTCACATCTGGACACAAGGCGAACCGCTCGAAGCGCGCCACTGGTTCCCGAGCTTCGACGCGCCCAACGAGAAGTTCACCAGCGAGGTCACCTGCCGCGTGCCCGAAGGCATGGTGGTCATC
>JBDHQG010000139.1:0-8555 GCA_039806925.1 Limisphaerales bacterium | reverse complement strand
TGCTTTCTCCTTTCCAAATGGGATTACGGCGCAGTGAAACGACGAAAACTAAAACGCTAGCAGGCCCAGAAAGTCTTACTTATTTTCTGCGCCCCGTGGTTTGAAAATCGGGGGAAGCTCAGTACTTCAATGCCGGCATCTCGGGTGATTGGGCTGAAGTCCGCAAGCTTTACCATTTGATGTCACGTCGCAGCCACCAGTTCGCCGCCTCTGCTCAAGATGTTGACCACCGGCTCGCCTCGATGGTGTGGCAACCAGTGAACGAGTCGTACCGCTTCTACGCGCAGTTGTCGGTGTCGGACCCCTTTCATCTGCTGGATTACGGCAACAAGGTGATTCGATCGATTCCACCGGGAGGTATCTATCTTTGTAATTCAGACCCGGGACGTTTCGTTGTCACAGGGCTTTGCGAGAATGATCAAGCCGGCAAACCTTTCTTCGTGATAAGCCCGAATCAGCTCACCGACGGTTTGTATCAAGCCTACTTGGAGTCCATGCATGGAGCATCGATTCGCACGCTGACTTCAAAGGATATGCAGACCGCGTTCGAGGATTACATTGAAGCGGCAGAACAGCGTGCAGCACGGCATCAATCGCTACGTGGAGAGGAATTCCAGATGATTGACGGACGTCCGCAAGTAAAAGGGCCACGTGCAGTCTTCGAGATCACCGCCGCTCTGACACGAAGGCTTTTCGACAACAATCCCGGTCGCGAATTCTTCGTCGATTTCGTGAACGACGGCTATCCGATGGAATGGATGTTCCCTTACTTCGAGCCCCACGGACTAACGCTGCGTTTGAATCGTACACCCGTGGTTTCCCTGAGCGACAAGGCCATCTCAGAAGATCGTAGTTACTGGAACAAGCGAGTCGTGTCCTTGTTGGGTGACGATTTCAACGACACCAACTCATTCAACGAACTCAGCCAGTTCACTGACAGGATTTATGTGCAAAAGGACTTGAGCGGCCTTACGGGTGATCGCCGGTTCGTAGCTTCCGAGCCAAGCTGGCACGGACAAGCGAGCCATCTTGGAGTCAGCGCAGCATGGAGCCATGCACGTGCCGCCATTGCTTCGGTGTATTTGTGGCGTTTAAAGCGCGCAAACACGGACGAAGAGCGGAGTAGAATGAGAGATGAAGCGAGGATCGCATTCTGCCAAGCTTTCGCCTTGTGCCCGTCTTCCCGCGAAACAATCTCCAACTTTGTAGATTTCTTGTTGGCGACTGGACAAAGGCTGGACGCTCTCAAGCTCGCGGAGATTTCCGCGAAGCTGAATCCCGAGGAGTGCAGCGAACTGCGTGACAAACTGGCAGCCATCGCGCCGTAGCTGCCATTCTCAAACGTCAACAGGGCGACGAGCTTTTCCATTCCACGCCGCCCACAGGCCTCCTATAGTTCCGTTCGTATGAGCGAGAACGGGATGACTCCGGCGGTCATGGACCACTTCCTGAACCCCCGCAACGTCGGCGACATCGTGGACGCCGATGGCGTGGGCGAGGTCGGCGCGGTGTCCTGCGGCGACGTGATGCGCATCAGCATCAAGGTGCGCGACGGCAGGATCACCGAGGCGCGCTTCCGCACGTTCGGCTGCGGCACGGCCATCGCCGCCTCAAGCGTCGCCACGGAACTCTTACAAGGCCGCACCATCGAGGACGCGCTCAAGCTCACCAATGAACAAGTCTCCGCCGCGCTGGGTGGATTGCCCGCCGCCAAAAGCCATTGCCCCGTGCTCGCCGAGGAAGCCGTGAAGGCCGCGGTGGAGGATTATTTAAAGAGACGGAAATGAATCGTGTTTGGACCAGCCCTCGCAGTCGGAGCGCCGAGCATTGCTCGGCAGCAGGGTTCGTTTGTGCAGGCTGGAGAATTGAGCCGCCCTCATCGCTGCGAGACGTGGTGGGGTGCGTCGCTCCGCGCGCGCCGCTTCGTCACTGGGCACGTCCAACCGGCGCGCGCGGAGCGACGCGCCCTACCATGCGGCTTACGACCAAGGACCGTGTAAAAGTTTGTCGAAAATACTCGCGCCGTGCGCCTCTGATCTGGAGTGCGCCCGTCCTCGGGCGCAGAGACGCGGTAAGTAGGCAAGGCTGCGGAATCTTCGAGCGTCATCGGACAATCGGACGTTGCTGCGCCCGAGGACGGGCGCACTCCGTCAAGTTCATGGAAATGGCGGACATTCTCTAACCACCAAGCCGAGCGATGCTCGGCGCTCCTGTCATGCCCAACGTCTATCTCGATCACCAAGCGGCCACGCCAGTTCTGCCGGAGGTGTTCGAGGCGATGCGGCCGTTCTTCACCGAGCATTTCGGCAACGCGTCGTCGCTGCACTCGTACGGACTGCGCGCGCGCGATGCGCTGGCGAAGGCGCGTGAGCAGATGGCGGCGTTCATCGGCGCGGAATCGCCGGACGACATCCTTTTCACTTCGGACGGCACGGAGTCGGCGAATCTCGCGATCAAGGGCGTGGCCTACGCGAACCAGAAGCGCGGGAATCACCTCGTCGTCAGCGCCATCGAACATCCGGCGGTGCTGCGCTCGGTCGAGTTTCTGGAAACGCAGGGCTTCACATCGACGAAGGTGAAGGTGGACGCGAACGGCCTCGTGAATCCCGACGCCGTCCGCAAGGCGATCACCGACCAGACGATTCTCGTCGCCGTGCATCATGTGAATCACGACATCGGCACCATCGAGCCGGTGCGCGAGATTGGCAACATCACGGCGGACCGCGGCATCGCCTTCTACGTCGATGCCGAGGCGAGCGCGGGCTGGCTGCCGGTGAATGTGCGTGAGCTCGGCGCGACGTTGCTCTCGTTCTCGCCGCATCGTTTCTACGGACCGCAAGGCGTGGGTGTGTTGTATCGCAGCCGGCGCGCACGGCTCACGGGCATCCTGCACGGCGGCGCGCAGGAAGGCGGTCGGCGCGCGGGCGTGGAGAACATCCCGGCCGTCGTCGGCGCGGGCGTCGCAGCGGAGATTGCTGGGCGCAAACTGTCGCAACGCGCCGCGCATGTCGCGCGCTTGCAGCAGAAGTTGTGGGACGGTTTGCGCGCGAAGATTCCGCACGTGAAGCTGAACGGCCCGCCGCCCGGCCCACAGCGCATTGGCACGAACCTGAATCTCAGCGCGGAGTTCGTGGAAGGCGAAGGCTTGCTCTTGATGCTCGACGCGCGCGGCGTGGCAGTGGCCAGCGGCACGAGCTGCGTGAGCAAGTCGCTGAAAGTATCGCACGTGCTCAGCGCCATCGGACTGGATCAAGGGCTCGGTCAGGCGGCGATCATGCTGAGCCTCGGCAAGGACAACACGGACGCGGAGATCGATTACGTGCTGGAGACGCTTCCGCAGGTGGTGTCGCGCCTGCGCGGGATGTCACCGCTGTGGGATGAGTTTCAGCGTGGGGCGGTGAAGTCGGCGATTTCGTAGAGCGGAGCGCCGAACTCCGATTCGGCGCGATAATGCCTCACGCAAAGGGCGCGAAGGCCGCGAAGGAGTGGCGGAAATATGTTTGGACTGCGGAGGCATGACTCCCCTTTGGCTGCGACGTTGACCGCGCGACGGTTCTCAAACTTCCACCGCGCAGCGAAGGCGGGAACATGTTCCCGCAGTCCAAAACACTGGCGCGTCTTCTTTCGACCCTGTGCGTGGAAGCCGCTCCACTCCTTCGCGGCCTTCGCGCTCTTCGCGTGAGGCTTCAGGCACCACCACCACGCCGGGTCGGCGACCGGCGCTCCAGTGCATTTCACCTCTTTATCTCTCCGGCCTTTCAACTATTCTCTGCCCCGACATGTTGAATCAGGACACCATTCTTAATGCGCTCAAAGCGGTGAAGTATCCCGGCTACTCGCGGGACATCGTTTCGTTCGGGCTGGTCAAAAACATCGCGGCCAACAACGGCGCCGTGAGCGTCAGCATCGAGCTGACGTCGGCGAACAAGGAAGCGGCGACGCAGCTGAAACAGAGTTGCGAGCAGGCCATCCGCGCCTTGCCCGACGTGAAGATGGTCCACGTGGAGGTAAAGATGCCGGCCGGTCAACAGGCCGCGCCGGTGGCCGGACAGAATGCTTTCGCGAATCAGAACCGCGTGCCGGGTCTCGCCCGCATCATCGCCGTGGCCAGCGGCAAGGGCGGCGTCGGCAAGTCCACCTGCTCCGTGAATCTCGCGTGCGCGCTGCGGCATCTCGGCGCGAAGGTCGGTCTGCTCGATTGCGACATCTACGGCCCGAGCATTCCGCTGATGATGGGCATCAAGCAGCGCCCCACGATTTCGCCCGAGGAGAAGATGGTGCCGCCCGCGAACCACGGCGTGAAGTTGATGAGCATGGGCTTCCTGCTCGATGGCGACCAGCCGGTGATCTGGCGCGGCCCGATGATCACGAAGACGATTCAACAGTTTTTCCACGCCGTCGAATGGGGCGAGCTCGATTATCTGCTCGTCGATCTGCCGCCAGGCACAGGCGACGCGCAGCTCTCGCTTTGCCAGACGGTGCCGCTCGATGGCGGCATCATCGTGACGACGCCGCAGGAAGCTTCGCTCGGCGTCGTGCGCAAGGGCATCGCGATGTTCGAGAAGGTGAACGTGCCCATCCTCGGCATCATCGAGAACATGAGTTACTTCACCACGCCGAACGGTGAGCGCGTGGAAATCTTCGGTCACGGCGGCGGCCGCGCGGAAGCGGAACGGCAGAACACGGAGTTCCTCGGCGAAGTTCCGATCTACACGGAGATTCGCATCGGCGGGGATCAAGGCCAGCCAGTGGTCGTCTCGTCGCCAACCACGCCGCCCGCACAGGCGTTCATCAAGGTGGCGGAGGCGCTGCGGAAGAAGATGGGATGAACGGATGCGCCTTCGCAAACGGTAGCCGCCGAGGTAACGAGGCGGAGAGTGTTGACCTGCACGCAATTTCCGCCTCCTCACGTCGGCGGCTACCAACACGACAGCGTATCGAGCCTATCATCAGGACATCGTTCGTCTTCGTAGCAACGCTTGTTCTGTTGCTTGGCACTGCCTTCAGCGCCTTCGCCCAGAAGAAGTCGTCCGCCAAACCCGCACTAGTCGCGCCTGCGCCGCCTGCGCAACGACTCGGATTGCCCGGCGAGATCAGCGATGAAGGCATTCTGGAACGGCTCGATGTCGAGGCGGACAAACTTATCAAGGCGGGGCGCACGGTGAAGATGGCCGACTTGCTCGTTCAGTTGAACCGGCGCTCGTGCTCGGTGACACTGCCCAAGCCTTCCCCAATGAAGCTCGCTCCAGGCGAGCTTGTCGCGCGTGCGCGGGCCGGCATCGTGGCGATCTGCGATCTCTACAAGTGCAGGAAATGCCCGCGCTGGCACGTCGGCGCTTCGAGCGGCTTCATGCTCACGGAATCCGGCGTGTGCGTGACGTGCTATCACGTCGTGGATGTGCGGGAGAGTCCGACGCTCGTGGCGATGGCCGGCGATGGCCGCGTCGTTCCCGTGAAGCAGGTGCTGGCCGCCAACCCGAACACGGACGTGGCGGTTCTTCAGCTGGACGGCGCGGGTTTTCCCACGCTGCCGCTGGAGTTCAACGAGCCCGTCGGCGCGCCGGTGCGGATCATCAGCCATCCGGACGAGCATTTCTTTTCGCTCAGCGAGGGCGTCGTCTCGCGCTACGTCACGGTGCCGCTGGAGAAGAACGCGGGCGAGGTGACGATGATGGCGGTGACGGCGGATTTCGGAGCGGGGTCGAGCGGCGCGCCGGTGTTGAACGAACGCGGCGGCGTCATCGGCATGGTGAACAACACGCAATCGCTCTACTACGATCCGAAACGCTCGAAGGATCTGCAGATGGTCTTCAAGCACTGCCTGCCGTCGCAGTATGTGCTGCAGCTGATCAAGTAAGGAGCGGAGCGCGGCTGTGTCGGAGACCAGCCGGTGAGACCGTGGAGTGCGACGGTACGACGTCGCTTTCGATGCACGATTGAAAATAGCAACCGCTTCCGGTCTTCCCACCGTGTAGTCAAAGCGCAGACATGTCTGCGCACTCCACATTCCCCCTCTGACTTGACCGCCACTTTCAACCGCACTCGGTTCCAATGCGATTGTTTACGCCGTTGGCCTTCCACACTAGGCTCGCTGGCTTATGAGTTTGCCCGGTGAATTCTTTTCCGCAGCGCGCAGCGAGATCTTCCAAATCCGCACCAAAGCTCCCGGCCCGGCCGGCAGTCTGCCGCTGACGGCGGAGATGCTGCGGGACCGACCGAGCGGCGACATCTTCGGCCTCACGCAGAACGCCGGCATGGGCTGGGATCCGAGCGAGGCGGGGCGCAAGCCGTATCTCATCCTCAGCACGCAGGGCGGCGTGCGTGCGCCGGATGGCAAACCGATCGCGCTCGGGTATCACACCGGCCACTGGGAGATCGGGCTGCTCGTCGAGGCAGCGGCGCGTGAATTGAAACGGCTCGGCGTGGTGCCGTTCGCGGCGTATTGCTCGGACCCGTGCGATGGGCGCACGCAGGGAACGGACGGGATGTTCGACAGCCTGCCGTATCGCAACGATGCCGCGATGGTCTTCCGCCGGCTCATTCGCTCGCTGCCTGTGCGGGCGGGCGTGCTCGGCATCGCGACGTGCGACAAGGGTCTGCCCGCGATGATGATGGCGCTTGCCGGCATGAAAAATCTCCCGAGCGTGCTCGTGCCGGGCGGCGTGACGTTGCCGCCGAGCGATGGCGAGGATGCCGGGAAGATTCAGACCATCGGCGCGCGGTTCTCGCATGGGATGATCTCGTTGCAGGAAGCCTCGGACCTTGGCTGCCGTGCGTGTGCGTCGCCGGGCGGCGGCTGTCAATTTCTCGGTACGGCGGCGACGTCGCAAGTGGTCGGCGAAGCGCTCGGCATGTCGTTGCCGCATTCGGCGCTCGCGCCGTCGGGACAGCCGGTGTGGACCGATCTCGCCGTGCAGTCCGCGCGGTCGCTGGTGGAGCTGGAGAAGCGCGGGCTGAAGCTGAAGGACATCGTCACGGACGGGAGCATTCGGAACGCGATGGCGATTCACGCGGCGTTCGGTGGCTCGACGAATTTGCTGCTGCACATTCCGGCCATCGCGCATGCGGCGGGGCTGCGCCGGCCGACGGTGGATGATTGGATCGAGGTGAACCGGCGCGTGCCGCGCATCGTGGATGTGTTGCCGAACGGGCCGCAGCATCATCCGACGGTGCGGGTGTTCCTCGCGGGCGGCGTGCCGGAAGTGATGTTGCATCTGCGCCAGCTCGGCGTGCTCGATACCTCGGTGCTCACGGCGACGGGCGTGACGCTCGACGCGGTGTTGAACGAATGGGAGAAGAGCGAACGACGCCGGCGCTTCCGCGAGATCTTGCGCGAGCAGGACGGCGTGGACGCGGATGACGTCATCATGTCGCCGGAGCGCGCGAAGGAACGCGGGCTCACCAGCACCATCACTTTTCCGCGAGGCAATCTCGCGCCGGAAGGTTCCGTGATCAAAAGCACGGCGATTGATCCGTCGGTCGTGGACGCGGACGGTATGTATCGCAAGGAAGGCCCGGCGAAAGTGTTCGTCAGCGAGAAGGCGGCCATTGCGGCGATCAAGAACGGGCGCATCGAGTCGGGCGACGTGCTGGTGCTCGCGGGTTGCGGTCCGATGGGCACGGGGATGGAGGAGACGTATCAGCTGACGAGCGCGCTGAAGCATCTGCCGTTCGGCAAGCACGTCGCGCTGGTCACGGACGCGCGCTTCAGCGGCGTGAGCACGGGCGCGTGCATCGGGCATGTCGGGCCGGAGGCGCTCGCGGGCGGACCGATCGGCAAGCTGCGCGATGGCGATGTGATTCGCATCGTGGTCAATCGCACCACGCTGGAGGGCACGCTGGATCTGGTGGGCGAAGCAGGACGGAAGTTCAGCGCTGCGGAAGGGGCGAACGTTCTCGCGTCGCGGGAATCGCGCACCGACCTGGCGCCGGCGGCGAATTTGCCGGACGACACTCGGTTGTGGGCGGCGTTGCAACAAGCGGGCGGCGGGACATGGGGCGGTTGCGTGTATGACGTGGAATCGGTGTTGGCATTGCTCGCAGCGGGGAGTAAAGGTGTGGGCAAATGATATCTGAGTTTTTCAACGGCTTGAAGAGGTTGGCGGGACTGGTTCGCCGTCCCGAAGAGATTCCCGCAGATTCAGGGAAGCCACAGATGCGGAATTCAATCGGCGGCATTTCTGAATCTGTGGGAATTTACTCGCGCAGTTCTTGGTCGCCATTCTCCTCCGCAATGCTCGCGGCGCTCGCGCTGGTCATTCTGACCGGCTGCGGCGAGAAGCCCGCGGCGAAGGCTCCGGAGAGCGAGATCCGCGGCGCACCGATTGCGCCCGTGGCGGCGAAAGCTTCTGAGCCGACGGCAGCAGCGCCCACTACGAACTCTGCGGTGGCTTTAGCGCCAGCACCTGCGTCAGTTGCTCCTGCGGCCCCCGCAGCGAACGGTCCTGAATACGCGGCGGCGGATTTCGATATTCTTTCCGGCTACAACATCGAGATCTCCGACGAACTGCTCGGGCCGGTGACGAACAATGTCGCGGAGGTGAGGGCGAAGACCG
>JBDHQG010000138.1:0-8583 GCA_039806925.1 Limisphaerales bacterium | reverse complement strand
CGCTCGGCGGACAAGGCGTTGTTGAGCTGGCCGGCCACGGGCAGCAATCTCTTCCTCGAAGCCACGCTCAACCCGGCGGCCCCGAACTGGACCGTTCTCTCCAACCCGCCCGGCCTGCACGGCGGCGAATGCGTGGTCACCAACCCCGTGACGGACGCAGGACAGTTCTTCCGCCTGCGCGGGAGGTGAGGAACAGCCGGACAGATTGCGCGTCGGTTGATTCACCCGGTTTAGTCGGAACGACGCCGTCAAGTTCCGGGGGGGAACGGGCGACCCGCCCCAGCCGTGCGCACAACGCGCGCACTGAATGGCGAACGGTCGTCGTGCGCACGACCCGGCGGCAGGTTGCCGCCGAGAACGGCTAGGTTGGCCATTTCACCCAGACCCACTGCATCGTGAACTGAAGTCTGTCGCCCCAGTAGAACAGCGCTTCCAGCCTGTCCTGAAGCTTTCCGACGCGAACACCAAACGGTTTGACTCAGCGAACCATCCTTTTCCATTGCCCACCGCCAGGCATACGGGACAGGCAGGGTGCCTGTCCTACCTTCTACTGCATCGTTCCCGGCTCAGGGATTGACGCGAACGCGATAAAACCGCATCGGATCGCTGTCGGAGGCCGCCTGGTATTTGATCACCTGGGCAAGCGGGATGTTGGTGGAAACGCTCCAAATCGTGGACCAGTTCGTCAGGTCGCTCGTGGTATCGATCGCGTAGCGATAGCCGGCGGCGGTCTGGAAAATCAGGTCAACGGTGTGGGGTTCGTTCACGCTTTTCGCCATCGTGAGATGGACCGGGACGAAATCGCGATCATTGGTCACATACAACGAATCCAGCATCGTGGACTGTTCGCGCGCCCGGAAGCTGATGGTATGCGGCCCCTGCCCCAGGGGGAACAGCAGCGCGTCGCTTGAATTGGTTGAATTGATCCGTGTCCACTGCCACGTCTTCGACCAGATGCTCTGCGCGGTGCTGTAGATGACCTCCGGCCCCCCATCGAGCGAGATGTAGAAGGAATCCGACGAGCTGCTGACCGAGAGAATCCGGCACCAGACAACGTAGTTGCCCGCCACCGCCGCGTTGAGGTTGAAGGCCACGGCCCCCGCCTCGTTCGCGCCGGCGTAGACGTAGCGTCCGCTGGAGGCATTCGTGCTGGCCGCGACAACCATCGGGTATTGCACGCTGCCCGACTCGGCCTCGATGTAATAAGTCACTTCCGTGTGCGTCACGTTCACGCGGAAGGTTCTGACCACGGACTGCTGCCCGTCGCTCAAGGTGACCGTAATGATGCTGGAGCCGTTCGTGTTTGGGACCGGATCAATATGGAGTGTTCCAGCGCCATCGGGACTGGAGTAAATCACCTGGGGTGCCGGAATGATTTCCGGCTCGCTCGACTCGGCTGAGATCGACAGGAGCTGCGCTTCGTTGTCCGCGCCGCTGCCAATGCCCGACAGCGTGATCAACTGCGGGCCCGCGCCCGATTCGATCGTGACATCGGCGATCGTGTCCAGCGTTGGCGCGTCGTTCACCGAATAAATGGTCACCGTGAATGTGCGCGCGATGATGTTGTTTATCGGCTGCTGGTTGTTCACCGTCACAGTAATCGTCGCGGAACCAAACGCGTCCTTCGCGGGCGCAAACGTAATGAAACCAGGCACGCCGTCATTGGATATGGTCACCACCGGGTCCGGCACCAGGTTGGGATTGCTGGACACCGCCGTGATAATAACGTTGGAGCCGGTGGTTCCCGTGCCCAGACCAAGCAGATCGACTCGTTGAAGGCCGCTGTCCTCGTCAACGATTACGTCATCAATCTCGTTCAACGTGGGAGGCAGATAGGTGACGTTTCCGCCCGGAACAGTATAGGCGAGTTCGTTGGATGGATCGCTTTCGAGACCTTCCTCGGTGTGCGCCGTCACCACAAAGTAGTAAGTCACGCCCTCCAGCAAATCTGTCACCTGCGCGGTGCTCTCGTCCCCAAGCAGCAGAAATTCGGAATACTGCCCGGAGTTCGTTCCGTATTGAACGGTGTATCCCACAACAGTCGGTGTGGGACTCTTGTCCCAAGCCAGGGTCACCGATTTCTCCGCACTGGCACCGGGAACGAAAAGAAGACACCACGCCAGGAACATCGCGCCCCGGACAAGCGCGCCGGCTGCAGCGCGGGGGCGCATGAAGCTGGCGTAAGAATTTTTCTGTGTTGCGTCCATTTTATTGTTACTTCAAATCACTCTGACTGGACGTGGAAATGACGCCTGTTCAGGCGTGCATTAAGTGATTCGTGCCGGGTGCGTTTGGGGCAAATACAACTACACTCTGAACGCGTCACTAGGGTCATCGTGGTTGTCACGAAAGCTACTGAAGTGCCAATCGAATGGAAGCTTATTTTCAAAAAAATTTGGAGTGTTTCAAAAACCTGGCTCCGCACCGCTGCAAACAAGATTGGCGCGCACGCAAAATCACTTTTCCAACCGTCGCAGTCACAGCGCGGTGCAATCAGTAAGACTCGCCCACCCTCTGCGTAGGCCTACTCATGCGCTCCCTCCTGAACTCCCATGCCTCGTGGTTTTTGTTCGACTCACGCGCGCTCGACTGCGATTAGTTTCCGCATCGACCCATCCCATCAACAGTTCGCCCGCCATGAACGATGAACTTCAACGCGCCGCCAATGCGCTCGGGCTGGAACACTACTCGCGCCACATTTTCCTCTGCGCGGACCAGACGGAAGACAAGTGCGCCGCACGGAGTGTTACGCTCGCCGCATGGGATTTTCTCAAAACACGCCTCAAGGAACTCAACCTCGTCGGGCCCCGTCCGCTCGTTTATCGCAGCAAGGTGAACTGCCTTCGCGTCTGCGTGAACGGCCCCATCGCCGTCGTTTATCCCGACGGCATCTGGTATCACTCCTGCACGCCCGAAGTGCTCGAACAAATCATCCAGCGCCACCTCATCAATGGCGAGCCCGTGCAGGAATTCATCCTCGCGCGCAATGCCGCCGGCCAGGCGCCGCGCGGTGAGGCTCCCTATTGATTCACTTCAGCGCGTCCATGCGGGACTTCGGGTTTGACGCACCCTGCCTCGTTCCTAGAATGCGCGCCGCATCCTGAAGAATTTTATGGCTCAAAAGAAAAAAGTTGCCGCCGCCAAGTCCACGACTGCGGTTTCCTCCAACGGTTCTGCCGCGACCACGAACATCACTTCGTACCTGCACGAGGAACGCGTGTTCCATCCCTCGAAGGATTTCTCGAAACGCGCCCACATCAAGTCGATGGCCGAGTACAAGAAGATGTACAACGAGTCCATCAAATCGCCGGAGAAATTCTGGGCGAAGCAGGCGAAGAACGAGCTCGTCTGGTTCAAGCCGTGGAAGAAGGTGCTCCAGTGGAAGGAGCCGTTCGCGAAATGGTTCATCGGCGGCCAGCTCAACGTCAGCACCAACTGCCTCGACAAATGGCTCGACACTCCCACCGCGAACAAGGCCGCGATCATCTGGGAAGGCGAACCCGCCGGCGACAACAAGCCCGGCGAAGAACGCGTTCTCACCTATAAGCAGCTCCACCGCGAAGTCTGTCGCTTCGCCAATGTGCTCAAGCGAAATGGCCTCGGCAAAGGCGACCGCGCCATCATCTATCTTCCGATGGTGCCCGAAGCCGCCATCGCCATGCTCGCGTGCGCGCGCATCGGCGCCGTGCATTCCGTCGTCTTCGGAGGGTTCAGCGCACAATCCGTCGCCGACCGCATCAACGATTGCGGCGCGAAGATGGTCATCACTGCCGACGGCGGATTCCGTCGCGGCGCGATTGTGCAGTTGAAGAAAAACGTCGATGACGCGCTCAAGCTCAAAGGGGCCGACGGCAAGCTTCTCGCGCGCACGATAGAGCGCGTCATCGTTAAAAAACGCGCCGGCAACGAAGTCGAGATCGAGGAAGGCCGCGACGTCTGGTGGCATCGCGAACTCCATCACGTCGATGCGAACTGCCCCGCCGAGAAGATGGACAGCGAGGCGAACCTCTTCATTCTCTACACCAGCGGCTCGACCGGGAAGCCCAAGGGCATCCTCCACACCACCGCCGGCTATTTGCTCGGCGCGAAGATGACGACGAAATACACCTTCGATCTCCAGCCCACGGATGTTTACTGGTGTACCGCCGACATCGGCTGGGTCACCGGCCACAGCTACGTCGTGTACGGCCCGCTCGCCAACGGCGCCACCAGCCTGATGTATGAAGGCGCGCCAAACTTCCCCGAACCGGATCGCTTCTGGCGCATCGTCGATAAATACGGCGTCACCATTCTCTACACCGCGCCCACCGCGATTCGCGCGTTCATGAAATGGGGACTCGAATGGCCGAAGAAACACGACCTCACCTCGCTCCGCCTCCTCGGCACCGTCGGCGAGCCGATCAATCCCGAGGCGTGGATGTGGTATCACGAAGTCATCGGCGGCTCGAAGTGCCCCATCGTGGACACCTGGTGGCAGACCGAAACCGGCGGCATCATGATCACGCCGTTCCCCGGCGCCACGCCGACCAAGCCCGGCACCGCCACCCTGCCCTTCTTCGGCATCCTCCCGGAAGTCGTGGACGACAAGGGCCGGCCCGTGCCGAAAGGCAGCGGCGGCAAGCTCGTTGTGCGCAAGCCGTGGCCCTCCATGCTCCGCGGACTTTGGGGCGACAACCAGCGTTACAAGGAAGTGTACTGGACCGAAGTCAAAGGCAGCTACTTCACCGGCGACGGCTGCCGCCAGGACAAAGACGGATATTTCTGGATCGTAGGCCGCATCGATGACGTGCTCAACGTCGCCGGCCACCGCATCGGCACGGCGGAAGTCGAGAGCGCGCTCGTCAGCAACACCAACGTCGCCGAAGCCGCCGTCGTTGGACGCCCCGATGATCTCAAAGGCCAGGCGCTCGTCGCCTTCGTCACCCTCAAGAGCGGCGTGCAAGCCAGCTCCGAACTCCGCGAACAATTGCGCGCCCACGTCGGCAAGGAAATCGGCCCCGTCGCCAAGCCCGACGACATCCGCTTCGCCGAAGGACTGCCCAAGACCCGCTCCGGCAAAATCATGCGCCGCCTGCTCAAGCAGATCGCGTCCGGCACGGAAATCAAAGGCGACACCACCACGCTCGAAGACTTCAACGTCCTCGCCCGCCTCAGCAGCAGCGAGGAATAGTCCTCACGTATTTCTAAGCCCTCTCCTTCAAGGTATGGAGGAGAGGCCGACCAACTTCACAAATCAGTTCTTCCCGTAAGGCGGGGTGTCTTCCTCCGCCGCGTAGAAGTGCGCGGCGTCGGCTTCGGACTTGGCGGTGGAATCGGGGTGCGGATGGCCTTTGCGGCTCACCACTTATTGATCACGGCGCAAGATGTTTCACCGCAGTAACAGCCTGTGCGATCTTCCTCCCATGCGTGGCCATTCCCTGTGCCTCCAACTGCTCGAACTGCGGGTGATTGAATATCGGTGCCTTGATTGAACCCGCCCCATCTCCCGCTGCATCCTTCAGTGCCCCGGCGAACGACGCAATCAATCCATCGTATTCCCCGAGGTTCCGCCGCAATTTCTCCTCGGATAAACGCGGCCAGTATCCGCCCTCGTCGCGGATGATCACCTTGGCCCCGGTGCGCCTCCAGTAATTGATCAACTCCAGCGCCGTCCGGTGGCAGGCGAGGAAATGTTCCCACCCATGCCGGCTCGCATACTGGGTTTTGCAAAAGCCCTCCAGCCGCCAGATGGCTCCTTGCGGGCTGTGAATCCTTGCCCAGCGGCGCGAGCCGACGTAGGGGCCGGTGTAGGGATAACGGCATAGCCCCAACTGCACCGGCTCACAACCATCGCCCACGTTGACGTAGTAAACCCAGCCTTCCACCGGCGTCACTATGCGCGTCCGCCATTCGCCCTCGTAATCCAATCGCCGGTCGAAGGCGATGGTCCGGTCCAGCATCTCGCGCGAGCTGCTGATTTCCATCACGCGCTTCACCCGGCCCATCTGGAGCAGCCGCATTGCGAACGCGTGCGCCTTGGCCACCAACCGCTCGGCGTCCACGATTCCCGCCTTCGTTTCGGCGGCCTTGAGTTTGATTCGATAAGAAATTGTCAGTCCCATAACGCGGGCCACTATCTCAGCTCTACGCGGACAAATACGGTCCCACCCTCGAACTATTTCTTTCCGTACGGCGGTGGTTCTTCCTTCACCGAATAATAATGCGCGGCATCCGCATCCGATTGGGCTGGCGGTGATGGACGCAACGGCGTGGGATTCGGCGGCTCGTAGGGCGGATAGCCGGGCGGGCGGATGCAATCGTCGGTCACCAGTTTCTGCGGGTCGGGATAGTTCCTGGGCACGCCGGGCGCGGTGACGGGTTCGCCGTTCTCGATGCGGGCGAAGACCTTCTGGTTCAGCGCGAGAATCTGGGCGAGCAGATCCTTCTTGGCGCTGAACCCGTAGGCATCCATCACGGCGGCGTCCAGCGCGGCGTGGGCGTCCTTGAGCGGATTCGCGCCGGGCAGTTCGAGCGTGCGATAGAGAGTGCGCAATCCGCCTTCGAGTTTGGGCAACCACTCCGCACGGAAGCCGCGCAGCTCTCGCCCGGCCTTTGCGACCGCATCGATTTGCTTCGCGGTCGCCGATTGCGGCCAAGGAAAGGTGTCGAACACTGATTCCGCGCTATAACGAAAATCAGATTTCAACTTTCCACACTTCGTGATGAACCAAAGCCAATGGAGATGCGATTGAAGAATGCCAAAGCTGAAATCATCCGCGAATCCAAACACCTGAATCAGATTGCTCGGGCGGATCTGCGAGGAGACAAACATGAAGATTGGGCGTTTGGTTACATAAGCACAGGCAAGGAAGCGCGGCAGTGGTTTAATGACTGACATCATTTCAGGACGGCCGAATGAAAGCGTCCACCACCGACTCAGAAACGCCTTGTGGTGGGGCCGCATCTTGCCGTCCTTGTCCACGCCCTCGCGGGCCTTCCTCTCACGGTCGGGTAGGACGTGTCTTTTGACCCAATCAAATGCACCTGGGTACCCGGCGGCATCCACTTGGCTTCGCTGCTCAAAATCGATTACGTAGCGATCCAGTTCCGCATCCGTCAACGCATCGACGCCGTTCAGATAGGAGAAGATCAAGTTGGCGGACTTTTCATCCTTCTTGACGATCTCCCACCTTTGCTCCCGGTTGATCAGGAAACCGGAATGGCCGAGCATCTGCCCATTGAAGCAGCGTTGCGGTTCCGTGTTGCACGTCAGCGCAACCGCCTGCGTCACGTCCAGTTTGTCGGAGAGAGCTGCATTGATGCTTTCGGACAGACGAAAGTCCAAATCGTAATCTTTTGGTGACGGATCATCGCCTTTCTTGCGCTTGGTTTTCTTCGTGTTCACGGTCGGCTCAACTTTGAACCAAACCTTTCGCGTCTTCGGAAGAACGGCGGAATCTTGCGTCTTCACCCAGTTCGCGATGGATACGTGAACCTTGGCCTCGCCTGACCACGGCTGATTATCCACTGCTTCCACAATCGTCCCGTCTTTGACGACGTGATCCAATCCACCGACACGCGACTGGTTGTTGCGTATGTTCTGCGTGCCGACGAGGCCCGCGCGACCAGCGACGGGATCGGCGGCGGTGCATGGCGGAAGGTGATCGTGCGACTTGCGAATCCAATACACGCAGTAGTCGGCCATGCCCGGCACTGCGGCGTAGGCACGGCGCAGAGTTTTCACGTAATCCGGTCCGCGCTCAGGCTTGAGCAGCTTCGCACCAAGAAACGGCGGGTTGCCGATGATGACATCCACCTTGGGCCATTGGGTGGGCAGGCCGTCCGGCGTGAGCAGCGCGTCGGCGGCGATGAAGTTCTTGTCCAGGTTGTCCAGCGGCAGCGGTTGCTCGGTGATGTGCAGTTCGTCAATCGCCAGCTTGCGGGCGATCATCATGGTGACCTTCGCGATCTCGACGGCGAACGGCAGGATGTCGAGCCCGTAGAAGTTCTGCGCGCTCAGGTAGCTGAAGCGCATCTGGCCCTCGCCTTCGCTGGCGTGCTTGGGGAATTCCTTGTCGATGCGTTCATAGATGCGCGCCTCCAGCCGTTTCATCTCGCGATAGGCGATGTAGAGGAAGTTCCCGGAGCCGCAGGCCGGATCGAGCACGCGGAAGGTATGCATCCGGTCGCGCAGTTCGCGCAGGCGCTTGAAGGTCTTCGCGCCCTCGATCTGTTCGCGCCACGGCTCCACGATGGTCGGCCCGACGATCTTCATGATGTCGGTGGGATGGGTGAAGTGCGCGCCGAAGGATTTGCGCTCCTTCTTTCCCATCGAATGCTGGAAGAGCGTGCCGAAGATTTCCGGCTGCACCTTGGACCAGTTGAACTTCGCGGCCTTGCGCAGTTCCACCAGTTCGCCGTCGAGCAGTTCGATCCGCGCGGGCTCGGCGAAGAGGCCGCCGTTGAAATAGGGAATGTCCTTGAAGCGCCCGCCTTTGTTCGCCTTGGGCTTGTTCATGGCATCGAACAGGCCGCCAATGAGATCGTAGGTGTCGGTGGGGCTGTGGCATTCCTCCAGCAGGTTTGCGACGAGATATTTCGGGA
>JBDHQG010000137.1:0-8624 GCA_039806925.1 Limisphaerales bacterium | reverse complement strand
CCCGATGGATGATCTCGGATTCCAGGATGCCGAAGATTTGTTCCCGCAGCGTGCCGGCGTTCGTGCTGACGATGTCCCCGGGGAAGGTGAGCGCCAGCGTTTTCTTTGCGGTATCGAGCAAATGTTTCATAGGTGAGTTATCGGAATGTTTGGGGATTGGTGTATGGGCAACTTGAGGGGAAATGGTGCAGGCCGGAACGATGCAGCGGAAGGCAGATCAGGCATCCTGCCTGATCCGGCCTGCAAGGCGGCGGCGTTGATGGCCGGCATGGTTGAATGCCCGCAGTGCGCCACTTCGTTTCCCTCGTTGTCTTCTGTTCGACCTCCGACTTAACGTCCGTCCGTGAACCCCCAGCTTTCAGGCCACGCAACGTGTCCGGCGGTGCCGGCGTCGTTGCTCGCGGCGAATCCGCTGCGCTGGCTGGCCATCTTCGGGCCGGGCGCGGTGATCGCCTCGCTGACCATCGGCGTGGGCGAGCTTATCTTTTCGTCGCGCGCCGGAGCATTGTTCGGTTACCGGCTGCTCTGGTTCTTTCTGCTGGTGCTGGCCTTGAAATGGGTCCTGGTGTTTGCCGGCGCGCGGCACATCGTGCTGACGGGCGCGCATCCGTTTCAGCGCTGGATGGAACTGCCCGGGCCGCGCGGCTGGTTTCCGCTCGTGTTCCTTCTTCTCGCCGTGCCGTGCTTCCCCATCTGGGTCTGCTTCCACGCCGGAACGGTGGGCACGTTGCTCGCCGCTCTGACTGGAACAAGCGCCGGGCTCAACGGCGCGGCGCATTTGTGGTGGGGCCTGGCGGTGCTCGCCGGCGTGCTGGCGCTGTGTCTCTCGGGAGGCTATCGCGCGCTGGAGCGCGTGCAGCTGTGGATTGTTCTCCTGATGCTCGCATCGGTCGTCGCCTCGGTGTTTTTCATCCGGCCGGACTGGTGGGAATTTTTCAAGGGGCTGCTCGTGCCGCAGGCGGTGGCGTATCCGGACTGGGTGACGCCGGCGACGTTTCCCGAGATCGTCGCGCGCCCGGTCTGGCTGGAGACGACGACCTATGTCGGCGTGATCGGCGGTTCGAGCTACGACTACCTCGCCTATGTTTCCTACCTGCGCGAGAAGCAATGGGGCCACGCGGCTTCGGCGGCCGGAGATCGCGCCGCGCTGGAAAGGCTCGCGCCGGACGAGGCGGCCCGCCTGCGCGGCTGGCTGCGTGCGCCGCTGGTGGATTGCACGATGAGCTTCGCGGCGGTGCTGGTCTTCACCGGCATCTTCGTCGTGTGCGGCGCGGCGGTGCTCGGGCCGCAGCATAAAATTCCCGCCGGCTCGAACCTGCTGGCGCTCCAGGCGGAGTTTGTGGCCGCGGTTCATCCCTGGTTCCGGCATCTCTATTTCGCCGGCGCGTTCCTTGCGGTGTTCGGCACGCTTTACGGCACCATCGAAGTCGCGCCGACAATCCTGCGCGAACTAATCCTCGCCTTCCGGCCACGGCGCGCCGCTGCGCTCGAATCCAGGATGCGACGGTGGTCCATCGCCTGGGTGGGGCTCGGCGGCGTGGCGATTCTTTTGGGCAGCCTTGCCTGTCACCGGCTCAGCGGCAGCGACAAGCCGCCCGGGCTGATCGCCATCCTGACGCCTGCCAACCTGTTCACCGGCGTGCTGGGCTGCGGGCTGATCTGCGCGTTGAACGCCTGGATGGACATCCGCTTTCTGCCGCGCGGGTGGCGCGCCGGAGCGGGATTGCTCGCGCTGAACGGGGCGGCGGGAGCGCTCTTCCTGCTGCTCGGCCTGCGCGCCAGCTGGGATCACAGCGGCTGGATCGCCTTTGCGATCCTCGCCGCGACCATGGCGGCGGGCTGGCTTGCGGCGCTGTGGGCGAATCGCCGGTGAAGCGCCCGCGGGCGACTGAAGGCTTGTTTCCCGGCGCGCGCTTCGGCTTTGCTGTGAAGAACGCGGGCGCCGTGTGCGTCCGCTTTTCACTCTTATGCTCGTCACTCTCAAATCGCTGCGCTGGCTCTTCGCGCTCCTGCCGCCGCTCGTTTCCGCCCAGACGCAAAAGTTCGCCAGCCAGTTTCCGCTCGATGCCAGGGAGGCGCCGGCCGCGTTGAAGACGCTGGTGGATGGCAGGCCGTGGCTCGGGAAGGAACGCGGCCCGGTCGAGGGCTTGATGGTCTTCGCGCAGGAGAAGGATGGCGCGGTCTGGCTCGGCGGCGATCAAGGCGCGGCGCGGTTCGACCGCAAGGCGGACCATCGCTGGGATCGCTGGCAATATTTCCACGGACGCCGCTGGCTGCAGGACAACCTGGTGCAGAACATCGTCCTCGAGGAGAGCGGCGCGGCCCGCAAGGCGTGGGTGCGGACGAAGACGGGAATCTCGCTGATCGAATGGCGCCCGATGACGCTGGAGCAAAAGGCGCGGCTGTTCGACGAGCGCATCGAGGCGCGGCACGTCCGCCACGGCATGGTGGCGGATTCGTATTTCCGCGTGCCGGGCGATCCTTCGAGCAATGTCACCACGGACAACGACAACGACGGCCTGTGGACGGCGATGTATCTCGGCGCGCAGGCTTACCGTTACGCCGTGACGAAGGATCCCGACGCGCGCCGCAAGGCGGAGCGCTCGATGCGCGTGTTGATCCGCCTCGAGGAGATCACGGGCAACCCTGGATTTCCGGCGCGCTCGTTTGTGTCGGCCGATGAGCCGCGGCCGCAGGGCGGCGAGTGGCATCCCACGCCGGACGGCAAGTGGCTGTGGAAGGGCGACACGAGCTCGGACGAGCTGGTCGGGCATTACTACGGCTACGCGCTCTACCACGATCTCGTGGCGAACGAAGCGGAGAAGCAGGACATCCGCCGCGTCGTGGCGCGCATCACGGATCATCTCATCCGCCACGATTACGACCTGACGGATCTCGACGGCAAACCGACGCGTTGGGGCGAATACTCGGAGCGCTTCTTCAAGACCGAGGAGGGAAAATATGAAGCGCCGCTCCGCTCGATCCAGCTGCTCGCCTTCCTCAAGACCGCGCATCACATCACCGGCGACGCGAAATACGACGCGGCCTATCGCGACCGCATCCAGAAAGGGTACGCCGCGCACATGCGCCTCTACCGGCGCTGGACGGGCGGCGGCGAAGTCAATTTCTCCGATGACGAGCTGGCGTATCTTTCCTATGACCCGCTGCTGCGCTACGAAAAGGAGTCCATGCTGCGCCGCATTTACCTCAACGGCCTGCGGTTCACGTTCAAGCAGGTCCGCCCGGACATGAACCCGCTCTGGAACTACATCACGGTGGCGAGCGGCGGAAGGCGCATGTGGTCGAGCATTCGCGAGGATGCGCGGCGCACGCTCGAGCGGATTCCGACGGACATGATCGAATGGGGCGTGACGAACTCGCACCGCATCGACGTGAAGTTTCGCCAGGATCAGGATCGTTTCAGCCAGCCGCAGCTCGTGGAGGCGCTCGCGCCGGATGAGCGGCCCGTCGAGAAGTGGAACAGCAACCCCTACATTCCTGATCACCGTGGCTCCGGGCGTCACGAGGACGACGGCACCTTCTTCCTGCTGCCGTACTGGATGGGCCGTTACCACGGCTGGGTGAAGTAGAACTGGAGAAGCGATCCCCGGCGACGGCCTACTCCGCCCCGCGCCAGAAGTAAACGATCCAGCTGCCCGCGTCGCCGCGCTCGACTTTGGAGCGGAATCCTTCGCCGCCGAGCAGCTCGATCAGTGGCGAGGGCAGAAACGGCGCCACGACGATCAATCCCTGGTCGTCGCGGAGCGCGTTCACGCGCTTGCGGATTTCCGGAAAGGGCTCGATGCCCTTGCGGAGCAGGTCGCGCACATCGAAACGTTTGAACTGGTTCAGCGGCGGCATGTGATGAGTCTGTCTATTTGAGCTACGGGGCCAGCCCGCGCAGAAATTACCGTCCCGCGGCGCGTTGACAAGGATTTGCGCTGCGCCGGCCGCCCTCTTTTTGCTTTCCGCCCTTGGCCCTTCCGACTAATCAATCCTCCGACATGAAAGTGATCATTCTCGCCGCCGGATACGCCACGCGCCTTTATCCGCTCACGCTCACCAAGCCCAAGCCGCTCCTGCCCGTCGCCGGCAAACCGATGATCGATTACGTCCTCGACAACCTCGCCCCCATCGGCGGCATCGACCGCGTCATCATCGTCACCAACGCCAAGTTCGCCGATCACTTCCAGAAATGGGCCGACGATTATCGCGCGAACAAGGCCCGGCTCGACTTCACCATCGTCAACGACGGCTCCACCGACGACTCCAACAAGCTCGGCGCCATCGGCGACCTGAACCTCGTCATCGAACGTGAGAAGATCGACGACGACGTGATCGTCGTGGCCGGCGACAACCTCTTCAGCGAGCCGCTGCCGGACTTCGGCAAGTTCTGCCGCGAAAAGAATGAGCCCGTGCTTGCCGTTTACGACGTGGGCAGCCTCGAAGACATCAAGAAGTACAACTCCATCACCTTCGACGCGACCGGCAAGATCACCTTCTTCGAGGAAAAGCCGAAGCAGCCCACGAACACCGTCACCGGCATCGCGCTCTACTTCTACCCGCGCAAAACGATTCCTCTGATCAAGCAATACATCGCTGAGGGCAACAATCCCGACCAGCCGGGCCGCCTCGTGCAATGGCTCTACCCGCGCACGCCCGTCTACGTCTGGAACGTGCCCGGCATCTGGTACGACATCGGGTCGAAGGAAACGCTCGAGGAAGCCAACCGCATCTTCGCGAAGAAGTAAGAGCGTGATGCGAAATGCGCGATGCGTGACGAAGTTCCAGGCGCTCGGTCTGAAATCACGCCTCACGCCTCACGAATCACTTTCGGGGAACGACTCCATCTCCGCGTCCACGGCGCCGCCGGCCAGCCCACGCTCATCCACCTGCCCGGCCTGCACGGCGACTGGACCCTGCTCGCGCCTTTTCGCCACGCACTGAACCGCCGCGCCCGCTTCGTCGAGACCGCCTACCCGCACGCACCCGGCTGGCAACTCGCTGACTACGCGGCAGCCATCGAATCTGTCCTGCTGGAGCACAGCATCACCTCGGGCTGGCTCCTCGGTGAATCGTTCTCCTCGCAAATCGCGTGGGCTTTCCTCGAACGTCAGCAACACGCCGGCAACGCGGCGCGTTTCCGAATCGACGGGTTGATTCTCGTTGGCGGATTCGTCCGGCATCCTTGGCCGTGGGGCGTGCGGCTCGCCCACGCCGCCAGCCGGCGCGCCTCCGTCCGTTTCATCCGCCGCGCCTGCACCTTCTACGCGCGCACCATGAGCAAACGTTTCGGCCACTGTTCCGGTGCCGACGACGAGTTCGCACAGTTCATCGAGAACCGCGCCAGCGATCCGGACCGCCACGCCATCACGCGTCGCTACCTGCTCATCGCCGGAAACCATCCCGCCGCCACAGCCCGAGCCACGCGACTTCCAGTGTTTCACCTCAGCGGCGCATGGGATCCCATCGTCCCCTGGTGGCGGGTGCGCCCGTGGCTGCGCCAGCACTGCCCCGGCTACCGCGGCTCGCGCATCATCTGGAGCGGCGACCACAACATCCTCCTCAGCGCGCCGGAAAAATCCGCGGAACAAATCCTCGCGTGGGTTAAAGAAACGGGCGGAGGCGAAACCTCGTCCGGGTAACGACAGTTGTCGGCCTGCGCTACAGGATTACTTCCCCGCCAGCGCCTGCAAATCCGCCACGAACTGATCCACGTCCTCCGGCTTCGTGTCCCACGCGCACATGAGACGGCAGCCGCCCTGGCCGATGAACGTGTAGAACTTCCAGCCCCGGCCGTGCAGCCCATCGATGATCGGCCGCGGCAACTCGACGAACACCGCGTTCGCCTGACGCGGGAAGAGGAACTTCACCTGCGGGAACGGCTTCAGCTTCGACTCCAGATACTCCGCCATCTTGTTCGCGTGCGCGGCGTGGCGCAGCCAGACGCCGTCCTTCAGCATCCCGACCCACGGTGCGGAGATGAACCGCATCTTGCTCGCCAGTTGCCCGCCCTGCTTGCAGCGGTAATCAAACTCGCGCGCCAGCTCGCTGTTGAAGAACACCACCGCCTCGCCGACGTGAATGCCGTTCTTCGTTCCGCCAAAACACAGCACATCGACGCCCGCCTGCCAGGTGATCTCCTTGGGCGCGACGCCGAGCGATGCCACCGCGTTCGCAAACCGCGCGCCGTCCATGTGAATCTTCAGCCCGAGCGATTTCGACTTCGCCCAGATCGCCTTCAACTCATCCGGCGTATAAACCGTGCCGAGTTCCGTCGATTGCGTGAGGCTCACCGCGCGCGGTTTCGGGTAATGAATATCCGTCCGCTTCTTCACCATGCGCTCGATGCTCGCGGGCTCCACCTTGCCGTTGGCGCCGGGCATGAGCAGCACCTTGGTGCCGTTCGAGAAAAACTCCGGCGCGCCGCATTCGTCCGCCTCGATGTGCGCGTTCTCGTGGCACAGGATGCTGTGGTAGCTGTGGCACATGGAAGAGAGCGCGAGGGAATTCGCCGCCGTGCCGTTGAAGACGAAGTAAACCTCGCAGTGCGTCTCGAACACCTCGCGAATCATGTCCGTCGCCTTCTGCGTCCACGCGTCATCGCCGTAGCCGGGCGCATGACCCTGGTTGGCTTCCGCGAGGGCGGCCCAGGCTTCCGGGCAGATTCCGGCGTAATTATCACTGGCGAAATGGCGTCGAGGAGCGGCGGTGTTCATGTGCGCCGAGAATTAGAGGAAAGCTGCGGAGGAATCCAAGAACCAAAACAACTCAGCGATGTCGCGCGTTCGGCGAGCGCCGGAGGCGCGGTAGAGAGTAGCCCACGGCGTGAGCCGTGGGTTGAATGTTACCGTTGATCCAGCCCCATCGGGGCGATAGAAGGTTAGAGCGTCATTCTTTCGCCCCGACGGGGCTTGACCATTCCTTCCATTTCTACTCACGGCTCACGCCGTGGGCTACTCTCTATCGCTGCTCCGCAGCTTCACACTCCCGGAACAACGTCTGTTAAATCTTCGGATACTCCCAGCCCTTGCGGTACTTCCGATAAAGCAGCTTGTTCGCGTCGGCATCGCCGATGCACTGTTCGTTCTCGCCGTCCCAGTGAATCGTGCGACCGGTCTTGAGCGCGAGCATGCCGAGCAGGCTCATGTTCGTGGATCGCTGGATCTCTCCGATGTCGCTCACCGGCGTGCTGCCGGTCTTGATCGCCTTCATGAAGTCGGCCCAGAGCTCCTTGATGTTCTGATCGTCCGGCTTGTTCAACTGCGCCGCTTCGCGAATCACCGGCTCCTTCGGGTCCACCGGATAAAACGTCCAGCCGCCCAGCCAGCCGATGTGCAACGTACCTTTCTCTCCATAGAAATAGCAGCCCACGCTCTCGCCTTTCTCGGCGTTGTTTCCCGCGAACTGCCGGTGCTCCCACGTCGCGGTAAACTTCTCAAACTCGAACGTCGCGATTTGATGATCTGGCGCGTCGCTCGTCTGCTCCGTGTCGTTCAGAATCGGCGGGCCCTTGATTGCACGGCCGCCGGTGGACGAAATCTTGCGCGGCCATTTCTCGCCGGTGATCCAGAGAATCTGGTCCATCCAGTGAATGCCCCAGTCGCCGAGCGTGCCGTTCGCATAATCGAGATACTGCCGGAAGCCGCGCGGATGGATGGAGCCATTCCACGGATTCGCAAAGTCCAGCTCGCCGTTGAATGGCCGCAGCGGCGCGGGCCCGCACCACATCTCCCAATCCAGCTCCTTCGGCGGCTCGATGTTCCTGCGCGGCGCTTCCGGTCCGCCGCCGTAATGCACGAACGCGCGGACCATGCCGAGCTTGCCGAGCTTGCCGTCGCGAATGAAGTTCCGCGCCGAGATGTTGTGCGGCGAAACGCGCCGGTGCGTGCCGACCTGCACCACGCGCAGGTGCCTCCGCGCGGCGTTCACCATCGCGCGACCTTCGTTGATCGTGTGGCTGATCGGCTTCTCGACGTAAACGTGCGCGCCGTGCTTGAGCGCCTCGATGGTGATGAGCGGATGCCAGTGGTCGGGCGTCGCGACGATCACGACATCCGGATACTCCTCCTTCAACATCTCGCGATAGTCCTTGTACTTCCGCGGCGTGTTGGTCGATTCCTTCGTCACGCGATCCGCGGTGGCGTCGAGCAGGCGCTGATCGACATCGCACAAGGCGGTGATCTTGCATTCGCCGGAAGCCATCGCCTCGCCGAGGATGTTGTTGCCCCACCAACCGCAGCCGACGAGCGCGGTGCGTTGCTGGCGGACGGGGGCGTCCGCACCGATGAGGGGAATGGCGTTGAAGGCGAGGCCGGCGGCGGCGGTGTTTTTCAGGAAACGGCGGCGAGAGTGAGGCGTCATGACATTGACTCGGGTTCAGGCGTTTCGACTTTAGGCGGAAAGTATTGGTGAAACTGAATTTTTCGCGGCGGTTCCGTCAAGGCCCAATGCGCAGTCACGGAAGCAAAGCATTGAGCAAACATCCGCGCCTCGATAGCGTCGGTTCATGAACTGCCACCCGCCCCGCTTCGCACTGGTTCTCTTCTGCGCCATTCTCATCGGCCAAGGTTTTTCTCACGCCGCCGCGATTGAGTGGACTGATATTCGCCAGCTCGGCGTGG
>JBDHQG010000136.1:0-8629 GCA_039806925.1 Limisphaerales bacterium | reverse complement strand
AACCATTACATGATGACCGACGCGCCGACGCCGGTGCCGGTGGCGTGCGGGGCGTTCGTCACCTTCCATCCGTCGTTCGGCTCCGTGGTGTCGTATCATCGCGGGGTGCGCGACGGCATGCCGGCCTACACGTCGATGCCGCAGGTGTCGCGCAGCGGCGGGCCGAACTTTCTCGGAGGCAAGCACGCGCCGTTCGTGATCGACGGCTACCCCAATTCGGCGGGCTTCAAGGTGCGCGACGTGGTGCTGCCGTCCGAGATCAGCGAGAGCCGCGCGTCGTCGCGCCGCGAGCTGCGCGCGTCGCTCGACCGGATGAAGCGTTACGCGGACAAGCTGGCGGACGATCCGGCGGTGAGCTTCGACCAGTATTACCAGCAGGGCGTGGATCTCGTGCTCTCCGCGAAGGCGCAGGCGGCGTTCGACATCCACAAGGAGGACGGGAAAATCCGGGACGGCTATGGCCGGAATGATTTCGGGCAGCGATTGCTGATGGCACGGCGGCTGGTCGAGGTGGGAGTGTCGTGGGTGACGGTGTATTCCGGGGGCTGGGATCATCACACCAAAATTTTTGAAGCCTACAAGGGCGACATCCTGAAGCGGCTGGACCTCGGCGTGGCGGCGTTGATCAGGGATCTGGATGAACGCGGCCTGCTGGACACGACGATGGTGCTCGTGCTCGGCGAGTTCGGGCGCACGCCGAAGGTGAACAAGGATGCCGGCCGCGACCACTGGCCGCACGCGATGTCCGTGCTGATGGCGGGCGGCGGAATTCCCCGCGGCCAGATCGTCGGCGCGACGGACGCGAAAGGCTATTACGCCTCGGAGAACGTCTGCCGCCCGGCAGATTTCGCGGCGTCGATCTACACCAAGATGGGCATCGACCACACGCAGATGTTGCACACGAACACGGGGCGTCCGGTGCAGTTGGTGAGCAATGGCCGCGTCATCAAGGAGCTCTTTGCGTAGCGTGGCGGCACGGGGTTTCAGACTTCCGTTTTGCCCGGTGATCGCCGGCATTCTCGCCGCGCTTTTCTCTCCACCGTTTGCGCGCGCCGCCGCGCCGGTGCTCGATCATCTCTTTCCCGCCGCCGTTCAGGCGGGCGCCACGAATGCGGTCACGGCGGTCGGAAAGTTTGACCCGTGGCCGGCGAAGGCCTGGGTGGATGCTCCGGGGATTGTCTTCAAGGCGGAGACGAACAGCGGCAAGTTTTCGGTCGAGGTGACGGCGGACGCCCCGGTGGGCGGGCATCTCGTGCGTCTCCACAATGAACAGGGCGCAAGCGGACTGCGCTTCATCGTGGTCACGAAGGAACGGCAGACCGAAGAGGTGGAGCCGAACAACGAGTTCAAGAAGCCGCAGACGATTGAGGCATTTCCCGCGTTCATCAACGGACGCCTCGAAAAGTCCGGCGACGTCGATTCGTACGCCGTCGCGCTGGAGGCGGGGCAGACGCTCGTCGCATCCGTCGAGGCCTACACGCTGGCGTCGCCGGTCGATGCGGTGCTGCGCGTCGTTGACACCCGCGGCGTGCAGGTGGCTTGGAATCATGACGGTGGCCCAACGCTCGATCCGTTTCTTGCCTGGACAGCAAAGGCGGCGGGAACCTACGTGGTGCAGGTGTTTGGGTTTGCGTATCCCGCCGAGTCCTCGGTGAACTTCACCGGCAACGCGAAGTGTGTTTACCGGCTGCAACTTTCGCGCGGGCCGTATCTCGGCTATACGCTGCCGCTCGGTGTCGCGCGCGGAGTGAAGGCGGAACTGGAGCCGCACGGCTGGAATTTTCCTGCGGCGGCGCGGCTGGATTTTGACGGCGGGTCCGTGGCCGAGGGTTGCCCGGAGGCGAAGATCGTGCGGAAGGGATTCGACAACGAGCTGTCGCTCCCCGTGGTCGAGGGACGCGAGCTGTTGGAAACCGAGCCCAATGACACGGCCTCGGACACGAACCGCATCGAGCTGCCCTGCGGGATCACCGGCGGCATCGGGCGCGCGGGCGACGTGGATCGTTTCCTGTTCGCCGCGAAGAAGAACACGAAGTGGCTGGTTGAAGTGCAGTCCATCGCGCTCGGGTTTCCGCTGGATGCCTGGATGCGGATTGAGAACGGCAAGGGGAAGGAGCTCGCGAAGAACGAGGGGAGCACGGGCGTGGATCCGAAGCTTGAATGGACGGCTTCCGAGGACGGCGAATACGCCATCGTGGTCGGCAATCGCCTCCAGCGCGGCGGCGCGGATTACCGTTATCATCTGCTCGTGCAGCCGGCGAAACCGGAGCTGCGCGTGACGCTTCCGGACTCCTCGCTGGCCATTGCGCCCGGCAGGACGAACGACTTCAAGGTGGCGGTGAAGCGCCTGCACGGATTCGTCGGGGAGCTGAAGGTGGCGGCGACAACCCTGCCCGCCGGCCTGAGCGTCGAGCCCGTGACCGTCGCCGGGAAGGAGGGCGAAGCGGTGCTCAGGTTTGTCACTTCGACCAATGCGCAGCCGTGGAGCGGGCCGGTTCAGATCACGGCCACGGAAACGAACGGACATCTTCATCGCGCCGTGTTCGATCTGACCGGCTCCACGGTGAACAACGGCGTGCCGGGCGGCTACCAGCGGCTGGTGGTGGAGTCCACGGATCAGCTCTGGCTCACGCTTCAGCCGGCGCCTGCGCCGAAGCCGGACGAGAAGAAGAAATAGGCGTCCCCCCGAATGAGGGTATGGCTGGACTGGCGGCGGACAGGCGATGCTTCGAGCATGAAAGCACTTGTGGCCACCAGTTTGTTCACCGCCGTTGAACGGACTTTCAACGTCCTGGAGAAATGACCCTTCCGATGGCTCCATCGCATCCTCTTGCCCGAGGTTTCCTAAACATGACGCGCCACGTTGCCCTCGTTGCGGGCTTCGTCTCTGTCATCCTCGCCGGACGGCCGGCATTGGCTGCGACGGTCGATGTGTCGAAGCTTCCGCCTGCCGCGACGAGGCCCGTGGATTTCGCGAAGGACGTTCAACCCATCTTCGCCAAGTCCTGCGCCTCCTGCCACGGTGCCGAAAAGCAGAAGAGCGGCTACCGGCTCGATTCCGCCGCCGCGGCGCTCAAGGGCGGCGAAACTTATTCGCCTGCCATCAAGCCGGGCGACAGCGCGGGAAGCCCGCTGATTCATCTTGTCGCCGGGTTAGTGCCGGATTCGTTGATGCCCGCGAAGGGCGATCCGTTGACGACGGAACAGGTCGGCGTGCTGCGCGCGTGGATCGATCAAGGGGCGAAGTTTTCCGATGGGGTCGCGGCGAAGTCAGAGGTGGACCCGATCAAATCCCACTGGGCGTTTCAGCCGGTGAAGCGTCCTGCGGTTCCGCAAATCGCAAATCGCAAATCTGAAATCGCAAACCCGGTGGATGCCTTCATCCGCGCAAAACTTTCCGAAAGCAAGCTGGCTCCCTCGCGGGAGGCGGATCGCACGACGCTCATCCGCCGGCTCTACTTCGTGATGCTCGGCGTGCCGCCGACGCCGGAGGAGGTTGCGGCGTTCCTTGCGGACAGGAAGCCGCAGGCGTTCGAGCGTTTGGTGGATCAGGTGCTCGCGGATTCCCGCTATGGCGAACGGTGGGGCCGGCACTGGCTCGATGTGGTGCGCTTCGCTGAAAGCAACGGCTTCGAGACGAATCGCGAGCGGCTCAATGCCTGGCGCTTCCGCGATTACGTCATCGCCGCGTTCAACAGCGACAAGCCCTACGATCAATTTGTGCGCGAACAGATCGCCGGCGACGCGCTCGGCGTGGACGTGGCGACGGGCTTTCTCGTGGGCGGCCCGGTGGACATCGTGGGCAGCCCGGACATCACGCTCACGCTCCAGCAGCGCGCGGACGAAATCGACGACATGGTCGGCACGACGGGCACGGCGTTCATGGGTCTCACGCTCGGTTGCGTGCGCTGCCATACGCACAAGTTCGATCCCATCACCCACCGTGAGTATTACTCGATGGCCGCGATCTTCTCGGGCGTGAAGCACGGTGAACGTGCCTTGCCGCTGCCGAAGGATCGTGCCGATCAGCTCGCCAAACTCGACGGGCACATCAAGGAACTGGAGCAACAGCTCGCTCCATTCATCCCGAAGGCGGCGCCGGTGATCGCGGCGACGAACGCCTCGGGCAAGTCGCTGCGCGCCGCGGTGAATTCCATCAAGAACGAGGACGCTTTTGCGCCGGTGGAAGCGAAGTTCATGCGCTTCACCATCCTTGCCGCGAATGGCGGTGAACCGTGCATTGACGAGCTCGAAGTTTGGTCGAGCAGTGTGCCTTCCGTTGCACAAAAACCGGATTCTGACGTGCTGACCGCGAAGGCGCGGACGACGAAGTCTGAGGTTCGTAATGTGGCGCTCGCCACGAACGGGACCAAGGCGACGGCGTCCGGCAGCCTTGCGGGCTACGAGATTCACAAGCTGGAACACGTGAACGACGGCAAGGTCGGGAACAGTCGCTCGTGGATTTCCAGCGAGTCAGGACGCGGCTGGGTGCAGCTGGAGTTCGCAAAGCCCGAGCGCATCGAACGCGTGGTGTGGGGACGCGACCGCGATGGACAGTTCAAGGATCGCGTGGCGACGCAGTATCGCATCGAAGCCGGGCTGACGACGAACGACCTGAAGCTGGTGGCGAGCTCGGAGGATCGCGAGCCGTTCAAGGGCAGGGCCGAGAAGCCGGCGGGCCCGACGTATCGTTTCGAGGGCTGGCCGGTGGCGGAGGCGGAGCACGGGAAACAGCGGCTCGCGGAACTGGAGAAGGCGCGCAAGCAACGCTCCGAGCTGGCGAAGGCGCCGATGGTTTACGCCGGAAATTTTTCGCAGCCGGGCGCGACGCACCGGCTGCATCGCGGTGATCCGATGCAGAAGCGCGAGACGGTGCCGCCGGGTACGCTGGCGATCTTCAATCCGCTCACGTTGGCCACCAACATGCCTGAGCAGGAGCGTCGCGTCGCGTTGGCAAACTGGATTGCGAGTCCGGAGAACCCGCTGACGGCGCGCGTGATCGTGAACCGCATCTGGCAGCATCATTTCGGCGTCGGGCTGGTCAACACGCCGAATGATTTCGGCAAGAACGGCGCGCATCCGACGCATCCTGAGTTGCTCGACTGGATGGCGAGCGAGCTGATCGCGAACGGCTGGAGCATCAAGAAGCTGCAGCGGGAGATTCTTACGTCGGCGACATGGCGGCAGTCGAGCGCGCCGCGCGACGAAGCGCTGAAGGTGGACGCCGCGAGCCGGTTGCTCTGGCGTTTCCCGCCGCGCCGGCTGGAAGCGGAGGGCATCCGCGACAGCATCCTCGCGGTGAGCGGCAACTTGGATCGCACCTCGGGCGGCCCGAGCTTTTACCTGCACGATGTCGATCGCGAGAACGTGTATCATTACCAGCCGAAGGAGAAGTTCAGCCCGGCCGAAACGCGTCGCATGGTGTACGCGTTCAAGGTGCGCATGGAGCAGGACGGCATCTTCGGCTCGTTCGATTGCCCGGACGGCAGTTTGGTGATGCCGAAGCGCAGCGTCTCGACCACGCCGTTGCAGGCGCTGAACCTCTTCAACAGCCGCTTCATTCTCGATCAGTCCGAAACCTTCGCCGCGCGGTTGCGCAAGGAGGCGGGCGACGACACCGCCGCGCAGGTGCGCCAGGCGTGGCAACTGGCCTTCAATCGCGCGCCGGAGAAATCCGAGGTGAAATCAGCGGTGGAGTTTGCGAAAGCGGAGGGACTGCCGGCGTTCTGCCGCGCGGTGCTGAATGCGAACGAGTTTTTGTTTATTCCGTGATGACTCGCACAACGACATCTATTGAACGCCAACGACGTTCACTTTCTCCCGACCGGTTCTCCCGCAGATTCAGGGAAGCCACAGATTTCGGATTCCTCTGTGGCTTCCCTGAATCTGCGGGAGTCTTTCGGTTGGCTTCTGTTCAGCCGGCAATCGTTTTTCTTTCGCATGAATTTTGATTTCTCGAATCCACTTCTGAATCGCCGCCGTTTTCTCTCCGATGCCGGCATCGGGCTCGGCGCGATTGCGCTCACCTCGATTCTCGGACGTCAGGGTTTGCTGGCCGCAAATGTCGCCGGGAAAGAAGCCATCCGTCCCGTCATTCAGCCCGGCAGTCCGTATGCGCCGCGGCAGTCGCACTTCGCGCCGAAGGCGAAGAACGTGCTCGTGATTTTTTCCAGCGGCGGTTGCAGCCATCTCGACACGTTCGACTACAAGCCGGAGCTGATCCGTCGTCACGGCCAGCCGATGCCGGGCAACGAAAAGCTCATCACCTTCCAGGGCGAACAGGGCGCGTTGACGAAGAGCCCGTGGGAATTTCGTCCGCGCGGTCAGTGCGGGAAGATGGTTTCCGATCTCGTGCCGCATCTCGGCGCGTTGGTGGACGAGATGGCGTTCATTCACTCGATGCAGGGCAAGACGAACACGCACGGGCCGGGCGAGAACTTCATGTCCACGTGCAACACGCTCGACGGTTTTCCCAGCATGGGCGCGTGGGTGACCTATGCGCTCGGCAGCGAGGATCAGAGCCTGCCCGCGTATGTGGCGATTCCTGATCCGCGCGGCAAGCCGCAGAACAGCGTGAACAACTGGGGCCCGGGCTTTCTGCCGGCGGCGTTTCAGGGCACGGAGTTCAACGCGACGAACCCAATTCGCAATCTCGCGCGGCCCGGCGACATTCCGGCGGCTCGCGACGTGGCGACGCGCGGCTTCCTGCACGCGCTGAACGAAAAACATGCCCAACGTTTCCCCGGCGACAGTGAACTGGCGGCGCGCATCGCGAGCTACGAACTGGCCGCGCGCATGCAGCTCACGGTGCCGGAAGTTGCGGACCTTTCCAGCGAACCGGCGCACATTCTCAAGCTCTACGGCGCGGACGAGGGCGGCTCGAAGATTAACGACATCCGCGCGGCGTATGGGCGGAACTGCATTCTCGCGCGGCGGCTGATCGAGAAGGGCGTGCGCTTCGTGCAGCTCTTCAACGGCGCGTATCAGACCGGCGGCGAGGGCGTGAGCAACTGGGACGGCCACAAGCAGCTCTTCAAGGACTACAGCGTCCACGGACCGGTGCTCGACAAGCCGACGGCGGGATTGCTCATCGATCTCAAGCAGCGTGGCCTGTTGGAGAATACACTCATCGTCTGGTGTACGGAGTTCGGGCGCATGCCGACCTTCCAGAAAGGCGCGCAAGGCCGCGACCACAACCCGAGCGGCTTCACCTGCTGGCTGGCGGGCGCGGGCGTGAAGAAAGGCATCAGCTACGGCGCGACGGACGAGTTCGGCTACAAGTCGGTCGAGAACATCGTTTCGGTTTACGATTTGCACGCGACGGTGCTGCACCTGCTCGGCCTCGATCACGAGCGCCTGACCTATTACCACAACGGCCTGGAACGCCGCCTCACCGACGTGCATGGCGAGGTGGTGAAGGCGGTGCTGGGCTGAGAAGGAACGGTGCATGGGACGTAGCTCAGGCGTCCTGCCAGTTTTGGTTTGAGCAACACGCCTTCCAGACGCGCTCTTTGCCGTCCGCCGCAGGGAATTGAGGGTTGAGGTTTCGCGTCCCGCCTGTCAGCGTCTCCCCCGAACCCTGTTGAAACCGCCGGCGCGCCGCTGCGCCGTGCAAAGTCCATGGCTGTGACGTTATGAAGAAAATCCTGCTCTGCCCGGTTCTGCTCTCGCTCGCGCTTCAACTCGCCTCGTCCGCCGACAGCGTCGTCGTCTTCAACGAGGTTCACTACCATCCCGCGACCAACGAATCCGCCAGCGAATGGATCGAGCTGCACAATCAGATGGCCATCGACATTGATCTGTCCGCCTGGTCGCTGCGCGGCGGCATCGACTATACCTTCGCCGAGGGCACGATTATTTCCGGCGGCGGCCATCTCGTGATTGCCGCGAACCCGGCCGCGCTTCAGGCCGCCACGGGGTTGGCCAATCTCGCCGGCCCCTTCACCGGGCGGCTCAACAACTCCTCGGCCCGCCTCGAACTGCGGGACCGGAACGGCCGCGTGATGGACCGGCTCGAATACGGCGACGAAGGCAAGTGGCCGGTTGCGCCCGACGGCTCCGGCGCCACTCTGGCCAAGCGCGATCCCGGCACGCCGGGTGATTCTCCGGAGTATTGGACCTCCAGCGTCGTTGCCGGCGGAACGCCCGGGGGACGCAACTTCCCGAAGCCATCCGCTCCGCAACGCCGCACTTACATCGGCTTCGACGGGTTGTGGCGCTTCGAGGCTTCGGGAACGGATCTCGGCGAAGCGTGGCGCGCGCCCGGCTTCGACGACAGCGCGTGGAGCGGTCGCAACACGGCGACGCTGGTGGGCTACTGGCCCTTCAACGGCAATGCCACCGCGTTGCGCGGCACGAGCGGGACTTTCGCCGGCGCGGTTTTCACCACCACGGATCGCAACGGCATTGCCGGCGGGGCGCTCGGGTTCACCGGCGGCTCCTCGCAATACGTCAGCGTGCCGGGCGGCGGCGGATTGAACGGCGCGAGCCAGGGCACCATCAGCCTTTGGGTCAAATGGGCCGGCACACAGGATCCGGACTGCTGCGGAACGTTTGGCGCGGTGATGGCGCGCCAGTCGAACGGCCAGTTTTCGGACAACATCATCGCCTTGAGCACCGCCAATCCGGC
>JBDHQG010000135.1:0-8636 GCA_039806925.1 Limisphaerales bacterium | reverse complement strand
CCAAAAGCACAACACCCGGGATGCGAATCCGTGGTGATGAGGCTTCAGGAACCCGGCGTGAGACTGCGGGGATACATCATTGTGCGACGCTGCTTCGTGCTTCAGCACCAGCCGAAACGTCGTTCCGTCAAAACCCACTTGAACGGAGTGCGACCGCTCCAACACCGCGCCCAGCGAGAGCAATCCGGGGAGAACCTGCGACGGGCCCAGCAAAACCGCCAACACGCCCAGCATCGCTGCCAGGCGCATGTGTTCGCGAAAACGCTGAAAAACCCGCACGGGAACCATGAGCAGACCATAGACCGGCCCGCCCCGGCTGGCAATCGGCTTTCGCGCGCGCGGGCGACGCGCCCCGCTTCATCCGATCAGCGCGGCATTTGGGCCACACGCCCTCCAGAGGCGGCCGTTTCACGGCAGGCCGCGCGGGGAGGCGGCGTTGGCGGAGCAGAGCACTTCGAGGATGTATCGGCGTTCGCCGGGAATCTCCTCCGGGCAGGCGACGGTGCGGGCGATCTCGGCGTTGATGAACTCGCCGTACCGTGCCCGCAGGCGGTTGGTCGCGGTGGTCACCGCGCCGGGCGTCATGCCGAGTTCACGGGCCACGGTGATGTATTCTCCCGAATCGGTTTGATCACTGAGGAAGGGCTTGAGCCGTTCAAATATCTGCTGCTTGCCCTGGCGGCAGTATTCCTCGCGGAGCTGGCAGACGGCCTGTTCATGCAGGTCCAGCGCCCAGCGGCGCTCGAAGAGTTTCTCGGGGGAGAGATCATCGACCGGCTCCAGCGCGTATCGTTCCTCGCCGTCCTTGTCATCGAGCGAGATGATGGTGGAGCCGCCGCCGCGTTTCTTGGCCTGCTCGAAGTCGCGCCAGTTCCCGAGAAAGTAATTCAACGAGCCGAGCAGGAAGGAACGGAATTTGCCCTTGGTGCGATCCGCGGAGCCGAGCAGGTTGCGTTCGAGCACATGGAAGAAGAACGCCTGCGTGATGTCCTTCGCGTCGGCGTCCGCGTGGCCCTTGCGGCGAATGTAGGCGTAGATGGGATACCAGTAGGTGCCGCAGAGACGATTCAAGGCATCGGCCGCTGTCGCGGAACCTTCGCGGCGCGCGGCCACGATGTCCGTCCAGTGCGTGACCGGGACCAACCGGTCCTTCTGGGCTTCGCTGTTTGGCTCGTCGGCAGGCATGCGTCACAGTCCATCGTTCAACGGCTGTCCGTGCGTCAGCATACGAAAGCGCCTTCGCAATTCAACCACCGGAACGCGCTACTTCGGCAGACGTCGGAGCACTTCGAGCAGGTCCGAGCGCATCCCCGCGGCAGCCGGATAGCGGCGGTCCAGATCGAACTCGCAGGCCTTGCAGATGATCTGGTTGAGCTCGAAATACAGCGCGCAGTCCGGATGCGAGGTAACCTGCGTGGGCAATTCGGGACATTGCACGGCGGGCTTGCCCGTGAGCGCGACGTAGAGCACGCGGCCCAGGCTGAACACATCCGCCGCCGCGGTGCCCGGGCCTTCCGGCGCCATGTAGCCCTCGGTGCCAATCAGGCTGACGTTTCCCGTGGCGGATAGATCCGTGACGAGATCGATGTCCGCGAGCTTGGGCCGTTGGTTCACGAAGAGGATGTTGTCCGGCTTGATGTCGCGGTGGATCAACTGCTGTTGGTGCAGACGCCCGACCGCCTCGGTAATCTCGAGAAAGTGGTTAAGACACTCGCGCGGCGGAATCGATCCCCGAGCGCGCACCTCGCTCGCGAGGGTCTTGGACGCATACAGTGCCGGATCAATCTGTTGACCGGTCTTCTGATCGTCGCCCGCTTCCATGATGTAGAAAAAATATCCGGCGCGGTCGTTGCGCCCGACGTGGAGAATGTGAACGAAGCCTTCATGCGACCGCGACACGGGCATGAACTTCTGAATCCCGCGCAGGGCACGGTCATACGGTTCGTCCACGCTAAAGCGGCTGCGGTAGATCACTTTCACCGCGTGATAAAGCCCGATGGCATTGCGCGCCAGCCAGACCTGGCCGTAAGCGCCCTCACCGATGCAGCGGATCATTTCGTGATCGGGAATCTCCGGCCGGCCATCGGCGACGACTGTTTCAGCAGCGGCGACGGGAGACGGCGCGAACGTCTCACTCGGAAACAAATCAACTTTGCGCTCCAACGCCAGCCGGAACAGGAACGCGCACGGCATTTGCGCGAGGCAGACGATGATCCACGGGAACCAACGCTGCGACGACAGCAGCAGCGAGATGGCTCCGCCCGCGATCAGCAATACGACTGACAACGCCAGCCAGACCGCGACGCGCAGCCGAACCGCGTGGAATCCCATTCCGCCAACGACGCCCGAGATCAGCAGCAGCGCCAACTCCGCCGGCAGACTGATTCGTCGGAGCCAGTCTTCGCGCATCAAGTTCGCATAAGCCACGGCGGTGAGTTCCACGCCCGGAATGAACTCGCCGTTCCATCGGGTGAACGGCGTGCCGAATAGATCAGTGATTTCCCCGCGCAACAACGTCTCCGGTTTGCCCCCGATGAACACCGCCTTGTCGCGAAAGAATCCGGGCTCGCTCGACTCGGCGTTGGTGTAGGTCATCGAGACATTTGCCAACGGCCGGCCGCTGCCGTGGTAATTGAACCAGCGATCTTCCGTGAGCCGGCGCGATTCATCCTGCGTTGCCCGCGCCCCGGCCACGGACGCCGCCGCCCACGCGAGCCCAGGCTCCTGCGCATCGCCCGAGATGTTGCGGCGCCCGACACGATCCGGATCGATCACCACCTTCGCCGTGCCCCAGGCGGCGGCGTTCGTCTCCAGCAATTCCAGCGGCGGGACAATCGTGTAGCCGACGGAAACGCCCTGCACCGGAACCCTGTCGCCCGCCAGCACCACACGACCGTTCGCCCGAATCGCGGCGGCGAGGGCGGCATCCTCAGCCGGATTGCCCGGCTGCGTCATCGTCACGTCGAACACCACCACCTTCGGCCGGTCCAGCGTCAGCCGGTTCAGCAACCGCGTGTAAAGCGGGCGCGGCCACGGCTGGCCCGGCGCGACGCGGTAATCCTGCATCGCCTGCTCGTCCATGTAGATGATCGCGATGTCGCCCGGCGTGTCGGAGGGAAGAAGCGGCTGGAGCAGATCGTAGCTCCAGCGCACGAGCAGATTCGGCGTGTGCAACGGCAACAGCAGAAACCAGCCGGCGAGCACCGTGACCAGCGCGGCCGCCGTTCCCGAATTTCGCTTCGCAGGAGTTGTTCCCATCGATTCCGCCAGAGCGGCCAACAATGGGAACAGTCCCGCGCAAATTGCAAAATGAATGTGGGCGCGCCGGCAGACCGCCGCCGCTCAGAAGCTCAGCCGCAAGCTCGCCACGAACGTCCGGTCGCGGGGCAAGTCGGCGGTCAGGTTCAGCGGGTTCAACCGGTAATCCTGATCCGCGATGTTCAACAGGCCGAGCCGGATTTCCGCGCGGCGCCTGGGAAAGCGGTAGCCCACGAAGGCGTTGAACTGCCAGAAGCTGTCGCCGGGCCGCGCGGGTTGATACCCGTCGTTGTCCTGCGAGAACCAGACGGCTTCGGCGCGCTCAAAAAATCCGGATTCGTGATTCCACAGCGCATGGAGCTGCACCTGATGCAGCAAACTTTCGAGGCTTTGCCGCGGCCTGAGTTCGTACGGCGGGAAAAAATGCGGCACCGATTCCGGGATGCCGGGATACTCGTCTTCCAGCCGCGCATGGCTCAACCGATATTGCGCACCGAATGCACCTCCGCTTCCGACCAGTTGATTCAGCGTCGCGGTCAGGCTCGTCTCCGTGAACTCCAGTCGTTCCCTCGTGCTGGAAGGCACGGCGAGAAACGGCAGTTCGAAGACGCCGACCTTGCGCGACAGCTTGGAACGATTGATGTCTCCGCGAATCGCGAAATACGTTTCACTCGGAAAACGTTGATCCCACTCAATCGCTCCATTCTCCAGCCTCGCGCCCGCCTGTGCGCCAACCACCGACTCCGGAATCAAGCCACGCCAGGACTGATTGAAGCCGGCGACCTGCGACGGCTCCAGACGATAGCTTTGGTCCATGCTCACGCCACTCAGTGATCGAGTATAGGCCGCACGCAGGGTGGAAGACGGCGTGATGTTCCAGAGCAAGCCTGCCTTGGGCGACCATTGCTCGCGCGTTTCCTCTCCGCTCAACAACGGCGCAAAGCGGTGGTTCGCGGGATAACGAAGATGATCATAGCTCAGGCCGCCAAACAGCTTCAGCGGCTCCGCGATCTGCCATTGCGCGTAGCCGTACGCCGTCCAGCGCTGGAGATCCGGCTCAACGCTCTGTTCGAGCGGCACCGGCAACGCGGGCGTTTGATCGATGAAATTCTGCTGACGGCTCTCCGTGTCGAATTCCCCAAACTGCGAGCGCGCGCCGAAGATGAACGTCCACGGGTTCATCTGCGCGATGTGCTGCAGCTCGAAGCTGTAAATCTCCAGCTCGCTCCGATAGCGCTGCTCCACTCCGGTCAGCAGCGTGCCGGTGACGGCGTTGTTGGTCGGTTCGCGGGACACGAGCAACACCGGCTGGGTCGGGTCGGTGACGCGCAGTTCGTCCTGCAACCGTCCCGCCAGCGCGAGCGTGTGCTGGCCCGGCGACCATTGATGATGAAACCCCGCCAGCAACATCGGCTCCTGCTTCTCCTCGGACCGATAACCCGGATGAAACGACGCCGGATCACCCGGATCATAAACCCTCGCCCGGTCTCCGCCGCTGGCGTCGTAGTAAACCGATTGGAAATAAACCGAGTCGTCGGGCCCGAGCTGTTGTTTCAACTTCAGCGAGAGCGTCAGTTGTTCGAGCTCGTTGTTCGAGCGCTGGCCGTTGTCGCTGCGATAATCCTCCTCCAGCGTGTAGGCGAAGCTCCCGAGCACGCCGTACTGCGCCGCGCTCTGCCGCCAGTCGCCGTTGCTCGCATAGTCAGTGAGCGACACGATCCCGATCCGATCCCGTTCAAACAACCGCGAGTATTCCTGCGCGGACACCATCTGGGACAGTGTGCCGGCGCCGACGGGCGCGAGGAGATTCGCCAGCAGATATTCGTTGAACCACGGCGTCTCGTAGCGCAGCTCGACCTGGCCCGGATCGCGCAGCTCGTTGTAGCTGTTGGCGAGAAACAGGTGCGCGGAGAAGTTCGCGTAATCGGCGTTGACGGCGTCCACCGCTTCGCGCCGGCTGACATCGGACATCCCCGCGTCGCGATACAGCGCGCTGAGATTCGCGCCGCGCACGGCTTGATCCTGATCGAGCAGAAGTCGCGAACGATAAATCCGCCGCTGGTCGTTCAACTCCTTCGACTTCTCCAAACTGCGAATGCCATCGTTGATCCGCCCGCGTTCCTGATCCAACAACGCCGAGTAGAGCCAGGCTGTCGGATCGTTCGTGTCCATCGTTTTCGCCAGGGCGAGCTCCTTCAAGGCGCGCTCCGTGTCGCCCGATGCCGCGAACGCTTTGCCGAGATAACTTCGCAGCAGCGCCCGCTGCGGCTCGACCGCCGCCGCGACTTCCAGATCCTCCAGCCCTTCTCGAACGCGGCCTTGCCGGATGAGACACAAGCCGCGTCCCAGCCAGGCGTTGCCGAGAGCCGGGTCCAGACTCAACGCGTGATCAAAGGCATCCAGCGCAGACGGAATCCGGCTTCGCGAGCTTGCCTGAAATCCCTGCAACGCGACCGCAGCCGCGTGACGCGGCGCGAACTGAAGCGCCCGCTTCACCGCATCGTTCGCGGCTTCGGAACGACCGAAGCTGAACTCCAGTTCCGCCAGCCGCGCCCAGGCAAATCCAAAATGAGGCGAGAGAACCGTGGCCTGCCGCGCTGCCTCCCGCGCCGCTTCCAACTGGCTGCGGGATTGCAGAAAGTATGATTCCGCCAGCCACTCGCTCGCGGTTTGAGATGAAAAGTCCGAGGGGCGCGCTTCCAGCCGGGTTGCGGCAATCATCAACCGAAGCGCCGATGCCAGCCGCTCAACGCGTCCGAATGATCGAGACGGCGCGGGGAACGATTTGAGCCACGCTTCGCTTTCCTGCACCTGGCCAATCGCCAGCCACAATGCCGCGAGGTAAACACGTTCCGCAGATGATTCAGGATTGCGTCCCGCCGGATAGCCCTCCAGCGCCGCGATCAAATCCCCGTTGAGATACGCCGCCAGTGAAATTTCCAGCGCGCGCTTCTCCTCGCCGGTGAACGGGATTTCGTCCGCATCGATGACCGCCGGGTAGTACAGGCACCACTGAATGACGTTGTTTGCATAGAGAGCGGCGGTGCGAACCGGACGCTGCCCCGCGGCGGCGACGCCTCCTTCCCTGCCCTGCAACAGCATCGAGCCTTCCTTGTTGCGCAGTTCGACGGCTCCGTCCACCACGCGAATGATCAGCCCGCCGTCCTCGCGCGCTTCCGCGACGAACTCCGTGCCGCGAATCGCCGCCGAGGCGCCGCGCGTGTGAACCTCCACATCCGTCGGCGAGCCGCGGTGGAAGAAGTAGATCATCCCGTTGAGAATCTTGAACCAGGTTGATTTCGATGCCTGCTGAGGAGGCGAAATCTCGATGGTGCTGAGCGGTGGAATCTGGATGACGCCCAACTGCGGCGTGCGCAAAAAAAGCCGCGTGTGCCGGCCCGTGCGGATGCGGTCGCCGGGACGGACGATCTGCGGCATCCGCGTGGAAGCCAGCACCCAGTCCGCCGCGCCACTCGGCGCAATCCACCAGTTGGTGCCTTGAATCGCGATGACCTGAACCGCGTTGGACGCCGGCACCGATGTCGCGCGGCGATCTTCCTGGGCGTGAAGAGAGCCGATGCCGCACAACAGCATCGCGAAGACAAGACCCGGCAGCGCTCCGAACCCACGGCCACTCCGCCTCCATGCTGCGATCAAGCAAGCCCAAGCCCGGACGGGAAGGATTGCGGAGCGCGAGCCGTCCCGGCTCGCAGCGCGCCGCCACGAAGAAAACCCATCGAATCCCGCCGCGATTCTCTCCGCCTCCACCCGCTGCGACCGGGGACCGGTCGCACTCCGTGCGGTTGCGGCACCGTCGCGCTGGGTGCATGCGATCCTTTTCATTGTGATCGGTCTGGTGGCGGACGCAGCGCGCGGTAGAACCGGAACGATCCCGTGCTGGTGTCCCACAGGATGGGTTCGATGGACGGCCGGATCGGGAAGCTTTGCCACGCGGAGGTCGAGTTCAACGAGCCGCCGACCTGCAACTGGATCGCTTCCGTGGACACGCCGAGGAGTTGAAACATTCTGTTCGAGCCGCCGCCGTTCGCCTCTCCGCGACACGGGTCCATGACCATCACCGCAGCGCCCGGCAGCAGCGTGCGCGTGGATCCTTTCTGAATGCTGACGGAGTAACGGCCGGCATCGGAGTAGTTGAGAAAGGGCAATGTCAGCTGATCCCGCGCGGCTCCGGCGATGCGCCGTCCGTTCACAGACCATTGATACGTGTTCGATGACGACACTAGGTTCGGATCGACCTGCAGCGTCACGCTGCTCCCGCGCAACTGGAGCAGGCAGTTCGTGTTGGCGTCGAGCTGCACGGCGCTCGCGGCCACCGAGGACGGCGGGGCGAAATGGACGTTGAACTGGATGTTCGTGCCGCGAACGCCGCCGGCCGTGTCCACCACCGCGCGATAGATCGCTCCCGTCGTGGCAAAGAAGCTCAGGCGGCTGCCGCGTTCACGCGAGCCGTTGGCGGCAAGAATTTGCTCGCAGCTTCCAATGACGTCGTTGTTGCAGTCCACCAGCGGCTCATAGAGATTCGTGCAGATGGAAAAGTTTTGCAGGTAAACCGCGAGGATGGTGTCCACGTCGCTTCCCTCAGTATCGATGGTGCAGATGCCATCCGCCGTCGCCGCGAGTTGAAACCAGCGCGACGCGCCGCCCGGCACGCCGCAATGCGCCGGCTCGCAGCGATCCGTCGTTCCCGCGTTGAAGAAGCGTTGATTGATGATGGTGCCGGCGGCCAGCGAGAAGGTTCCAGCAGATGGGGCGCCCGCGGCAAATCCGCTTCCGCCACCGGCGGCGGAAATTCCGGCGATCTTGTCTTGCGACTGGATGGAGGAGATCGGTCCAATCTCCAGATCCACCGGGGCCGTGAGCGAGCTGCGCCGGACGGAATTCGTCACGGCCAGATGATACTGCCCGAGGTCCGCGGCCTGCACGTTGACGATGGTGAGATTCGAGGACGTGGCGCCGGGGATGGGCTGGCCGTTGTGAAACCACTGAAAAATCACGACGCCACGCGGGTCGGTGGCCGCCGCCGTGAAGGTCGCGGTGCCTCCGGGAGCAACGGTCTGACTGCGCGGCTTCAACGTAATCACGGGCACGCGAACGCCGGTCGATTCCAGATTCCAATTGCACACGTAGTTGCCGGTCTCGCCGGTGACGCCGTCGATCACGATGTGGTAATCCACGCCGGCCTGCGCGTTCCAGGTGACGCGGCTGGTGTGAAAGCCGCCGCTGTCATCGTCGCTTCCAATCTCCGTCAGGCGTGTCAGTCCGCCGCCATAAACCGCCAGCACCGTGTCGAAGGTGCTGCCCCGCGTGTCGAAGGTGACGATGCCGCTGACGGGCGATCGCCAGCGATACCAGACGGA
>JBDHQG010000134.1:0-8675 GCA_039806925.1 Limisphaerales bacterium | reverse complement strand
AAACTTCCCGTACATGCCGATGTCACATGACACCTCGCGGCTGAATTGGGGAATGTCGATATGCGCCTGGTGCGTTTCGTTGAAGGAATTAACGAATGTATTGATCGTCAGGATTATCCACGAATACATGTCGCCCGACGGCATGGTCACCTCCACCGCCTTGAGCTGGGCCGTGGCTTCGTCGAGCGCCTTCTGGATGGACGCGGAGTTGCTCACCATCCGCTCGCCGTTTTGCAGTTTGATGACCTGCTCCACCTTCCTTTTGCCGGTGTCCTGCAGCACCTTTTGCTGCATCGTGATCAGCCCGTAATAGAGGCCCACGACGATCACCAGGGTGCCAAGCACCAGGAGGATCAAGCGATCACGTTTCTCTTTTGGTAGGTTCTTCATCTTAGCGGATATTCTCCGGGAACGTCGCCTTCAAGCTGAAGGTCACAAACGTATGGCCGCCGTTGGCGCTGTTCTGCGGGGCGGAGCGGCTGATCAGCATGACACCGTTGGTCTTGTTGAGAACCTGCTTGAAGTAAGGAACGCCCGCGATCGAATCACGAAACACGGTCACCTTCCGGCCCGGCTGCGCACTGGCGTCCATTCCTCGATGGTCATTGAAATCTTCTCAGTCGACGTGGGCGGCCTGCCTGGAACAACCGTCGTGCCGTTCGTGCGCGATGGCGTCCCCTCGGTGATGAAATAGGTCTGTTCGGTACGAAGTTTCGTCACCTGAACTCCATCCAGGGTCTTGTCCTGGCCATCGCCCAGCGTCTGCTGAAAGGCGTTCAGCACGTTGCCCCACAGGAAGCGGTTGGTGGACATCTGATGCAACGCGCCGAGCCGGTTTTCCACGTCCAGGCCCGCCTTCTGCGCGTTGACAGCCCCCTGGTAATCCTTCTCGATCGATTTCCACTTCGCTTCGGTTTTTCCCAGCTCGTGTTTGGCGCCGGCGATTTTCAATTGCAGCATCACGGCCCACGAGGCGACACAGGCGATGATCACCGCAGCAACGTAGCCGCCGCGCTTGACCGGATCCCTTCTGCGTTCCTCCTCGGCAGCGAGCGCCTCAGCCAGTAGATTGATGCGAATCGGCATAGGTCCAAAATCAGCAATTAAAACGATGCGGCGGCCGCGCCGATGGCCACTGTCAGCTTGGGCGCGTTTTGTTCAACCTCAGCCGCGCGTTCAGCCGGAAGGGAGAGTTCGAGGAATTTTGTGGGCACCCACGTCTGGCAGGGAACCATGAGCTCCGTCTGCAAAGATTGAACAATGATTTCTCCACAGGCCGAGCCACCCGAGAGAAACACCCGGCCCACCGCCTTGTCGTGATGGTTCTCGAAGAAATCGATCGACGCTCGAAGCTCACTCCCCAACGGTTGAATCAACGGTTCAAGATCCTGGGCCACTTCGCTCGCCATGCCCACCTTGATGTTCTCCGCTTCCTGATAGCTGATGCCCAGCGAGTCCGCGAGGCCGCTGGTCAACCGCTCCCCGCCGATGGCGACCACGCGATTCAGGCGGATCTCCCCGCAATCGAGAATCGTAATCGCCGTGCTCTTGAACCCCAGTTCCACCAACGCGACGACTTCCTTCGCGAACGATTCCGGCTCGGCGAGTTCAAACGCGTTCACCGGGCCGACCCCGCCGGGAACCACAACATCCGCAACCAATCCGGCCGCCTTTGCCGCCGCTTGCAGGTTGTTGAGCGTCTTCTGGCGGATTCCGCCGACAAGCGCCTTTTGCTTGGCCCCGCTGGCAACGGCCTTCGCGGCCTCGCCTGGCTTGCCCGATTGAAGGCCGCTGATCTCAAACTGCGCGTCGAAAACGTGATCGGGATAATCCTGCTGGAGATACGACTTCGCGTTGAACTTCAACATGCGGCGGAGATCGGACACCGGCATCAACGGAACCTCCACCTGCTTGAACACCGTCTCCGCGTCGCCCAACGCCAGCGTCACCTGCCTCGACTTGCAGCCCAGCGCGCGGATGACGTTCTTGAGATGATCCGCCAGCACATCGGGCGTGGCGTTCTTCTCCATCTCGGGCGAGTCGATGAGCGCGAAATTGACGAGGTTGAACTTGTCCCCGCGGCGCTGCACATGAACGGCCTTCGTCGTTCGGATTCCCAAATCGACGGCGACCACTTGATCACGCCTCTTCGCGTGACTGCTGATAAACGGCACACCCATAACAAGCATGGGTTTAGCAGCTGAGGTGCCAAGGAGTGTCTCGGACAGGACACTCTCAGCCTCGTGAACCAACCGTATCCACTCCTTGAGAAACCCAGGAAACCGCGACAATCAATGGCTTCAAGCCATTCGACCGCAGTGAAAACCAAACCGCGCACCGTTTTAACAAAAGTGCGCGGCCGAAAAAGTCCGCCGCCCGCCCTGTCCAGAGTCCGGCCAATTTTGCCCTTCCACACAGGATGGATTTGCCGCTTGCCCCCGCCGTCCGGACGCGCTGGCGGAGCTATCGAAACCACAGCACGACACCACGCAGGACACCTGTCCTGTTTTGAGGCAAAAACCGCCGGTTCGGGCAAACCTCGCTTCAGCGAACAATCTCGAAGGCGAACCCCTTCAAGTACTCCGTCTCGGCAATGACCGGAATCACGGGATGGTCCGGAGACTGGCCATATGATGCCACCCGCCTCAACAGCTTCCGCGCATCATACGACGCGGCCAGAATGACGTCTTGAAACAACTCCGTCGTGACGTGATGCGAGCAGCAAAACGTCGCCAGCACGCCACCCGGCTTCAACAGCTTGAGGGCGCGGATGTGAATCTCCTTATAGCCACGCAACGCGTCCGGCACCGCCGCGCGATTCCGCGTGAAAGAAGGCGGGTCGAGGATGATCAGGTCAAACCGCGGCAGCACCTTCTCGTTGGGCTTCGCCGTCGTCTGCGCCTTGAGCCAGTCGAAGACGTTCACGTTCTCAAAAGAGCACCGGCCCTCCACGCCGTTCGCCCTCGCATTGCGCTTGCCGGCCTCGATGGCGTCCGCGCTCTGGTCCAGCAGGTGAACATTCGCCGCGCCCGCCTTCGCCGAGTGAATGCCGAAGCCGCCGAGAAAACTGAAGCAGTCGAGCACCTGTGGATTCTTCAGCCTGGGCACAAATTCCGAAACCAGCCGGTAGTTCATCTGCTGGTCCAGATAGAGCCCGGTCTTGTGCCCGCCAATCAGGTCCGTCTCAAACGCAAGGCCGTTCAGCTTCACTGTCACCGGGCCTTGCAGTTCGCCGAAGACGACGCCGCTCGCATCCGGCAATCCCTCGAACTTCCGGGAAGCCACCTCGTTCCGCTCCACGATGGCTCGCGGCGAAAAAATCTCACGCAACGCGGCGATGATGTCCGCCTTGCGGCGATCCATTCCCAAAGCAGAAGTCTGCATGACCAGGACATCCTCATACTTGTCCACGATCAATCCGCTGAGCTGGTCGCTCTCTGAATTCACCACGCGAAATGAAGTCGCCTCCGGCATGTAACGCTGCCGGACGGCCAGCGCGGCACGAATGCGCTCGATGAAGAACGAGCGGTCCACCTCCACGCGATCCGGCGCCAACATCCGCACGTTGATCTTCGACTTGGAATTGTAGAACCCCACTCCCAGCAACCGCTGCCGGTGGTCCTTCACCTGAACGATGTCGCCATCGACCGCAGGCTGGGTCAGCCGAAGGACGGAGCCGTGGTAAATCCAGGGATGGCCCGCGAGGACGCGGTCGGCTTCGCCGGGTTTTAGTAAGACAGTGGCAATGGTGTTCATAGACAGTTTTGTAAACAGCGTCTCCGGGAATCGGGAAACGGCGCGTGAGATAAACGCAGAATCACTCCCCGGGTGAAAGAAGAATCGTTCCCCTGCCCTGCTCCGCGATGAATCATCGCGACGGCCCGGCGCTCAACTTCACTTCCGGCGCGACAGCTCGAAGTAATAGAGCGCCACCGCCACCAACGGATGCTTGATCTTACCTGAAGCCACCAGTTCCGGGATCTCACCGACGGGCACCAACCGCGTCACCATGTCTTCGCCGCTGTCCCATTCCACGGCGTGCTTCAACGAACAATTCTCCACGATCACCGTGTGGCAGGAGTTGTTCATGATCGCCGGATTCGCAAAAACGCTTCCGAGCAACCGCGCGTTCTGGCCCTCGAATCCCGTTTCCTCCCGCAGTTCCCGCACGCCCTCGGCCACCGGAGAGGCGTCCTTCGCGTCCATGATGCCGCCGGGAATCTCCAGCTCCACCGTGTTCGAGCCGTGGCGATACTGCTCCACCATCACCAGTTTGTCGTCCGGCGTGACGGCGATCACGTTCACCCAGTCCACACACTCGATGATGTAGAAATCGTGCTTCTGCCCGGTGCGCGGCGACACCTTCTCATCCGAGCGCACCTTGAAAATCCGGTAATCACCGAGCGGTTTCGAACTGATCTTGGGCCACGGTTTAAGCATGGGAACTGTCGTGTGCGTTCTACAATCCGCGTTCCTTCGCGGCCCAACCTTGCTTCATCAGGTTCAACAAGTGAGCCAGCGCCTCCTCGTAGCTGCGCCCCTGCGTCTCCATCAACTGTCGCGCCCGCTTGTCCAACTGCGCCGCCATCTCCAGCGCCCGCGATTCCGGGCAGCCGAGACGACCGAGAATTTGCGCCAGCTGTTCAGGAGCCATTTGCACAGGATTGTTCCAGCGCGACAGCGCGCTACTTCACCTCGCCAGCAGGCACAATTTTGACGCTCTCCACGCCCACGCGAACCGTCGGCTTGCTGGCCTCGCCGCCGCTTGCGCTCACCGGCGTGTCACCGATTTTCCCAAGGACATCGTCGCCCTTGATCACTTTGCCGAACGCCGTGTACTGACGGTCCAGAAAGCTCGCGTCGCCCAGGCAGATGAAAAACTGGCAGCCCGCCGAGTCAGGATGTTGAGAGCGCGCCATGGAAAGCACGCCGCGCTGGTGCGAACGATCGTTGAACTCCGCCTTGAGCTTGTAGCCTGGATCGCCCGTGCCCCAGAACGCCTCCTTGCTCGCGTCCTTCGTCAACGGATCGCCACCCTGGATCATGAACCCCTTGATGATGCGATGGAACGCCGTGCCGTCGTAAAAACCGTCGCGGGACAGCTTCTTGAAATTCTCGACCGTCTTCGGCGCCACATCGGCCCAGAATTCGACGACCATTTCTCCGGCGCTGGTTTTGATCACGGCCACTTCGTTGGTATTTGCACTCACGGTTTTGGATTCCTGGTTGGTTGGAGTAATGGAAACACTGGCCGCCGGCTGGGACTGTTCCGGTTTACAACCGGCAGTAACCCACAGAACAAGCCCAAGCCAACAGCTGAATATGAAACTTCGCATGGCCCGACTTTGAAACGCGACACCCGCCAAGTCACGCCTCGATTTCCGCCGCGCCTGCAGCATCTCAACGTTCGCGTGAACCATTCGCAGACTGCCCCGCATCAGGCGACGCAGAATTTTTCGCGCGATCTCCGTTGGGCAGAAAGGTAAACGCCACCGCCGCGATGATGCACATGAACGCCGCGATGTGATTCCACCGCACCTTCTCGCCGAGATAAGCCACGGCAAAACCGCTGAAGACCGTCAGCGTCACCACCTCCTGGATGATCTTCAACTCCGTCGCCGTGTAGCGTCCGCTGCCCCAGCGGTTCGCCGGCACCATCAGGCAATACTCGAAGAACGCGATGCCCCAGCTCACGAGAATCACCAGCCACAGCGGCTGGTCCTTGTGCTTGAGATGCCCGTACCACGCGAAGGTCATGAAGACATTCGAGCCGACGAGCAGGGCGATGGGCAGCCAGCGTGATTGAATGAGATCGTTCATGGAAGGGGGTCAGAGGCCCGTCGAAACCGCGCTAGAGACGAACCGGAATCCCGCGTTCGCCGAGGAACCGCTTCACATCGCCGACCGTGAAAGTGCCGAAATGAAAAATGCTCGCGGCCAGCACCGCGTCGGCCTTGCCCTCGTTCAACACGTCCGCCATGTGCTGCAACGTCCCCGCGCCGCCGCTGGCCACGACCGGCACGCCGACCGATTCGCTGATGCGCCGCGTGACGACGAGATCAAAGCCCGCCTTCGTTCCGTCCGCATCGATGCTGTTCAGCACGATCTCGCCCGCGCCGAGCGCCACGGCTTTCGTCGCCCATTCGATGGCGTCGAGCCCCGTTGCCTTGCGCCCGCCCGCGACAAACACCTCCCACTTGTCCGGCCCGGTCTTCTTCGCGTCGATGGACACCACGATGCACTGGCTGCCGAACTTCTCCGCGCCCGCGCGAATCAAATCCGGCGTCGCGATGGCGGAGGAATTGATGCTCACCTTGTCCGCGCCCGCGCGCAGCATCGTCTGCATGTCGTCCACCGTGCGGATGCCGCCGCCCACTGTCAGCGGCATGAAACACTGATCCGCCGTGCGCTCGATCACATCGACAATCGTCGCGCGCCCGTGCGCCGTGGCCGTGATGTCGAAGAACACCATCTCGTCCGCGCCCTGCTCGTTGTAACGAACGGCGAGCTCCACGGGATCTCCGACATTGCGCAACTCGCCCGCCTCGACCTTGCCGAACTGCACGCCGCGCGTGACCTGACCGCCATGAACGTCCAGACAGGGAATGACTCTTCGGGCCAGCATGAGATCAGAGGGAAACCGGTTTCGATGAACGACAGCTCAATTGCACGGTCGGGCTTATACGAGCGGCCTCCCACACTGACAAGCGAATAGAACGCTTCCAACCTGTGTCGCAACACGCACTGCGATGTTCTGAGCTTGAGGTTCCATAAACTCGTTCCAGCGCCTGCGCCAATGGGACGGCCTCCAGCGAGTGGAACTCGAACTGGAACTTCCGCCCCCACTCGATGAGCGTGCGCTTGCTCACCTGCAACTCCTCCGCGATGCGCGCATAGCTGCGCCCCTGTATGCGAAGCTCGACAAACTGCTGCTGCGTTTCTGAATCGTACATGCTTTGCCTTTCTCTCACAGGATTTCAAAGCCGGAGACCTTCTCCGGCCAACCCCGGTTATAGCATGGTCGTGGAGAAACGCGGCAAGGCCGGCGACCTGAGTTGTCACTGACACGCAAGACACCACCTGTAACAAGCACCAGCACGAAATTTTCCTGCGAGGAAAGTGCTCGACAGGGGGCACGAAGAGCGCCGCACGAAGTAGTTCAGGAACTTGATCCGCCCATCGCAAACCGCGCCGTTTCTGTAGCGGCCGCCCGGCCTGATACTGGTCCTACTGGTCCGAAACCTTCTTCGCTCTACCTCTTCACCATTCGGAAGAGTCGATAAGATGTTGCAACGCGGCGATCTGATGGTTGTCTTCAACCGCGCGCACTGTTGCTGGCCACAGAGCAACAACCGGAAGTCAAAGCCAACTCGCCTGAGCTGGATTCTCACGGCACTCGTGGCGGAGGGCGTTGCGGTGGCCTTGGTGACAACCCCCGCATTCTTCCAATCCCAGCATGAGGTTGAACAGCAACTCGGCTGGTGGCAACCTGCTAGCTGGTGCGGACAAGGAATCACTCGAAGCCGTGGTGAATTTTGCCGTGGGCACCGGCAAGGCTCTCGCCGGCATCGAGGCTGTTGTCAGTCGCGCAGCCTATATCGCCAAGCGTTCTGGTCGCGGTGAGGTATCGCGCGCAGACATCCGCGACGCCATCAAAATAGTGATTCCCAACGATGGCGCATTGCAGGAAGCGCTCAGTCCTTTAACTACCCCGACCAAGCACCAGGCAACGGCCGGTCTACAGCCGCGTGACGGCAACACCGCTGCCGCTTCCAATAAAAAGCCGGTTCACAACAGATTTACGGAACTCGATTCCGCGAAAACCCACAAATGTACAGCCGGTCCATCGACACCTCTTTTGGTGGGTAAAAAATAGAAAACGCGTCCGTTTTTGAAAGTGATGTCAAGCGCGCGCTATTGCTACGTACACGATGTTCTCGGTTTCGCCGAAATTCCGTACAACTAGCCTTCGCCGCTACAGGTGCAAGGCTCCCGCGGTCTTTGCTCCATACTCCCCGCAGCGGTTTCACCGTAATTCCCTGATCCCGGCCCGGGCGCTTTGAGTCCTTTTCCCATGCGGTTTTGCAGAATGGGAAACCGTCCGGGCAATGATAATTTGCCACCATGAAGTTGAAGCTCGATGGCGCTTATCACTGGTTCAGCACGGGCAGTTTTGCCCTGACGCTCGGGATGATTTGCGCGGGACAGACGGCGCTCGAACGCAACCTTGCGGAGGGCGGCTCCCTCGTCTCGATCCTTTACTGGAGCTTCTGCACGGCCTTCGGACTCGCCTCCGTCGCGTTCGCATATCTCGGCGCGATGCACGCGCGCCAGCAGCTCGATGTTCTCGAAAGCCGGATTCAATCCCGGCGCATCCCGGTGTCCGGCGCCCGTTTCAGCCCGATCAAGAAAAAGGAGAACATCGACGCGTGATTCGCGTCTGCTTAACCATCCGTCCGCCGCGCTGCGAGCACGACCCTCGGCTCCCTTGATTCGTCACCCGCTCAAACGGAGGCCCGCACTTCCGCGCGAACGCCGTGGTACTGCCCGGCCATCGTTTTTGCCGCGACGTGCATTCTGGTTGGAATCGTCTGGGACATCTCGTGGCACTCGACCATAGGTCGGGACACCTTCTGGACGTCACGCACGAAACCGGGCTTTCGCAAACGCTCACC
>JBDHQG010000133.1:0-8691 GCA_039806925.1 Limisphaerales bacterium | reverse complement strand
CCACGTCCGCCGCGCCACCATCGACATCGGTTCCCGAGTTGAGGCGGTCGTCATCGACATAGATCGACGAAACCGAAAAGCCCGGCCCGCCACCGACGAACGGCTCGAACGGCGAACGATTGGGAATGCTCAGCTCGACGTTTGCCATCAAAGGCACCTGCGAAACAGTCATGTCCGCGTCCTTCACGCCGTTCACCAAGAGCCCAGTCTCCAGCGACAGGCTTACCCATTCCGTGAAGCGATAACCCGCCTGCAGGCTGAGACGCGCGCCGGGCTGCAACTCCACATCGCCACCGGGGGGCGCGTCGGGAAATTCCTTCAGGCGCGGGTTCTCGGCAACGGTTCCTCCCACGTCCGCTCCGGCAAAAAATCCCACCTTCTCCTCGGCCGCCACCGGCATCGCGACCAGCGCGACGCCACACACCGCCAGCGATCTCCAAGACAAGCACGCCATGTTCATGATTTATTTCTCCAGTTCAGTTTAGGTTTACCTGCTTCGGATAGTGCCTCGCCGTTCCCGTGTCAATGCCCCGTTCACAACGGGTTCCCTGACGTTTTCGGTGAGTGGGGAGTCGTTCGTTACGGTCAGTCGGTCGCGGAGCGACGCTTGAGCCTCTGGAAAATTAGGAATTGGTCTCAATCGTCGCTCCGCGACGAAACTCCTTCGGTGCGCGATCCGTGGGCTGAAGCCCACGGCTACCGTCAGTTCCTCGCTCCGCGAGGAATTCATCGACCGCCGGCCGCCCACTGAAACGTCAGGGAACCTAAAAACGAAACCCGGCGGGAGCAGCGTCGCTCGCGCGCTCCCGCCGGGTTCGACTGAACATCCGTCCGTCAGGGAATCGAGATCTCCACGCGATAGAACTTGTTCGTCTCCGTCGCGTTCATGTCCGTGACCGTGCGCTGCGGTCCCGCGTCGAGCACGGTGAAGCCGTCCAGCTTCTCCCAGCCGGGCGCATTGAAATCGAGCTTGTAGTGAACGGCGTAGATCCGGTTCGGCACGCGCGGGCTGAAGACCAGGTTCTTGCGCGCCGGCTGGCCCGGGACCGATTCGATGTGGAAGCGGAAGTAGGAGTTCCCATCGGTCGGATTCGATCCAGCGTAGTATTCATAACCCGTCGGCTGGCCGTCGCCGTCGCCGTCCGCGCCGGGAGCGGCGTTCGGATTGCCCACGCCGAAGTATTGCACCTGCCACGCGTCGTCGATGCCGTCGCCGGCATACGTGCCGAAGTTGTCGTTCTCCCCGTTCATTACGCGCAACCCGAGCGAGGCCGACAACCCGCGCCACGTTCCCTGCGCCGTCGCCAGCGTGTTCTCGTACACTTCCGCCGCCGTCAGCAAGCCGCCGGCGCTGATGGACAGAATGGGACCGCCAGCCGGGCTCCACGCCACGGCGGCGGGAGCGAGGACCAGCGAAGTGCCATCGTCCAGCAGCGCGCGCGCGGCGAGCTGACGGGTTGCGCCTTCGTTGACGTTGGTGGGGTTGGCAGAGAGCGCAAGACTGGCGGCGTTGTAAATCTGGCCGAGGTAACCGTGCCTGGCGACTTCCACCGGCGCGGCCACCGTGCCGACACCGGCGATGCCGCCGATGCAGCCATCGTGCGAATAGGCCGCGCTGGTGGCGCGCCGTCCACCGGCATCGGAGGAATCCGCCGGCACCGTGTAGCCCGCGCTGGAGCGGGAGCCGGCGAAGGCGCTGGAAGCCAGGCAGGCCGTCGCCAGCGTGAGGGTGAGAATCTTGTGAGTGTTCATGTTTCCTTTCAGCGAACGCTGGAAATTCAGGATCGGGGAGGTTTCGTCCGTTTACGGTTTGCCAATCACCACGCTGCTGTCCGGCAGGGCGCGGAGCGTCGTCGGCGAGCTGATGGTCTGGGCGGGATAGTGATAATCCGAATTGTCCGATCCGCCGTTCAGCACGAGCGTCCGGCCGGAGGCGGTTCCGGCAATCGCGCTGGCGATGGTGTTGTAGGGAAACGTGTAGGTGCCGGTGTGAACGATGAAGTTGAAGTCCGGATTCACGAACGCATCCGCCTCCTTCAACGTGCTGAGAAACGACGGCCAGAGCTGGAGCAACCCGTTTCCGTAGCTCGTGTCCTTGCCGGCGGCGCCCAAATCCTCCGCCATGCGATACAAGCAGTCCTTGATCGCCGAACCATTGATGCGGGATGGGTTCATGCTCTTGACCAGCACCGCCGCGCCCGCGACGTGCGGCGATGCCATCGACGTGCCGTTGAAGTAGGAATAATTCCCGTTCGCGTTCGCGCCGGAATAGTTCGTCGACACTGTGCTGAGGATGCTCGTGCCCGGCGCCGCGAGATCGATGGCGCTGCCGAAGTTGCTGCTGGCGTTCAGCGCGTCCGTGTCCCGCGTGTTGCTGACGATGAGCGGCCAGGAATGATCGTTCCAGCCCTGCGACGGGCTGCTGTCCACGTTCATGCCGTCGTTGCCGGCGGCGACCACGACGAGCACGCCCGCGGACTGCGCGTTATCGAGCGCGTCGCTTTCCGACCCCGTCAGCTCGCTGTTGCCGAAGCTGCAGTTAATCGCGTCCGCGCCATTGGCCACCGCGTCGTTGATCGCGTCCGCCGCGCAGCAGATGTAGTACTCGCTCTCGCCTGAATTCCACGTCGCGCAACCCATCGCCATGATGCGCGCGTTCACGATGCCCGCCACGCCGATGCCGTTGCCGCGAATCGCCGCCGCAATGCCGGCGACGTGCGTGCCGTGGTCAATCGAGCTGCCACCACGACGGTCGCGCTTGCAATCGCCGTTGGCATTCCCGCCGAAGCCGCGGTTGTAAACGATCCGGCTCGCGAGATCGGGATGCGTGAGGTCCACCCCGGTGTCGATGATCGCGACGCGCTCCGTCGTGGAAGCCTGCGGCACTTCCCAAGCCTCGTCGGCGCGCACGCGTTCCGGGCCCCACTGGTCCGTCCAGCGCGCGTCATTCGGCGTCAACGTGGGCTTGTGGAGCTTCACGATGCTCGCCCAGGCCACGTCGCCATTCTGCCTCAGCTCTTCGACGACCCGTGCGGCGTCCTCACCGTCGTTCAACTTCATCTTCAATGAACGCGCGAGTTTCGGCACCTGTTCGCCCTCGACCGCGACACGGGCGGGAAGTTCCTCGCCCTTCAACCAGCGATCCGCACCGCTGTGAGCAGCGACGACATCACGAACTCCGCGATGCAGCCGGAGCAATCGGGCTTTGTCCACCGGACGACGGCCCGCACCGACTGGCGAGAGCTCTTGCGCCGTCTCGGCCTTGAGACCGAAATCGATCTCGTGCTTCAGGTAGTAGGTGCCGTTCGGGAGGCGGCCGATGGCCGGGTCCGCCGCGCTGACTCCGAGAACCATTCCGCAGACCATCATCGTTGAGAGCAGTTTATTCATACGCAGCTCCAGAGGTGAGTTTGTTGTTGGTTGCGGAGCGATTACTGGAGGTTCACGAGCACGAGCACGAGACCCCTGCCCTTGTCGAGCGAGGACATCGCCTTGCCGATGACCGCGCCCTGCGCCTTGCGGTGGTTCTTCACCTTCATGCCGTGGCCGGGCGTGTCAGAGGTGGTGACGAGATCGCCGGGCTTGATGGCGCCCTTGTCGGCATCCATCCAGCAGTAAACGCGTCCGGTGAGCGCGACGGCGTGTTTGCCGTCCGCCGCGGTGCCGGCCTGGCCCATCATCATGCCGGGCTTCACGCCGCCCGCGCCGCTGATGACGCCGGCGACCGTCTTGTCGTAAGCCTTCGAGCTGGTGACGAGCTGGCCGGGCTTCTCGGGGTCAATGGACACGATCATGCCCGCCGTCACCTCGTCGTGAATGGCCTTGATGTCGAACTGCTCGGAGAGATCGGAGCCGCCGGTGATTTGCAGCACCTGCGTCACGATGCGGCCCTCGCCGTTGGAATCCTGGCCATCGAGGTAAATGGTGGTGGCGCCCGCGGCGTTCTTCAGCGCCATGAACGCGCTGCCATCCGAGACGACCTGCATCTGCGCGCGGGTGGAGCCGGCGCTGTTCTTCACGTCGATGTAGCCGCCGCCCACGGAATCACCATCCACTTCCGCTGTCTTGATTCCCTCGCTGTTGAACACTTCGAGAATGCCACCTTCCCCCGTGCCGCCAAATTCCTCGGCGCGGAGTTGGACGGACAACACGCCGGTGTCACTGCGCAGCGAGATCTTTCCACCCTGCGAGGCGCTTTCCGCGCCGAGAATCTCCACCGTCTCCGTGCCGCTGCCGTCGCGCACCGAGATCTCGCCGCCGCCGCCCGTCACGCTGCTCAAGCCATCGAGCTCGATGCGAGTCGCGCCGTTCGTGCTGCGAATGCTCAGCAGGCCGGCGCCGCTGCTGTCGCCATCGAGGAACACGCCGAGGCCGCCGTCGTTTTGATACAGCGAGAGCTGGCCGCCGGAACTGCCCGCCTTCAGGTAAACGCGGTTCGTGCTGCCCAGGGAGAGCCGCAGCGCGCCGCCGGGATTTGCCAGCGGAAGGGGGATGATCCCCTCCAGCGCGAGCGGGCCGATGACCAGGCCGCTCTCATGCGCCAGCAGTTGGGCCGTCGTGAAGTTTTCGGTGGAGTTCTCGTGCAGGAGAAGCTCGCCCCAGCTCGCGCCCCAGAGCCGCGCCTGTTCCTTGCCGTCCGATCCATACGTGCTGATCTGGCTGTTCTGCCCGAACAGGCTGATGGCCGGCGTGCCCGCCGACGTGCGATAGATGTCAAGCCGGCCCAGCGTGTTGCTGTCCCCCAGCCCGATGACATTCGCGAGCTGTTCGGACGTGACGGAATTCGCCGTCAGGTTGGTGGCGTTGATGACGCCGGGCGCGAGCTTGGTGGAGGTAATCGCGCCGTCCGGCACGTTGCCCGCCATCATCGCGTAGCCGACCGACGTGATGCGCTGATCCGGCGTGAGCAGCTGCGAGCCGTTCACGCCGTCGTTGAACCACACGCGCAGGCGCACGTCGGGATTGTTGAACACCGTCGTCGGCACCGCGCCCATGTTCGGCAGGGCCGTGTCGCCGAGCTGCACCGAGTAAAGCCCCTGCGCCACGGACAACGCCACCGCCGCGCCCGGCTCGCTGCCGTTCACGCTCGTGCCGTTGTTGCTCCAGTAGCTGGGCGTGCCGCCGGGACCGACGAGGGCGAACTTGAACGAGCCGGAGCCGTTGAAGTTCGTCCCGCCCACGATGACGCGGCCCTGGTAGTTGATCATCTGCGGCGGAACCTGCGCCTTGGCGTAATGGGCGAGCAACGTGGCGGCAGAGAGAGCGGTGAGGAGACGGAATTTTTTCATAAATGGAATCGAAGTTGGGGAAGGGTTCGGCGAATCAGCCGCGACGCGACGGATGTTGAAGCAAGCAAGCCGGGCTTTGCTCCGGCTCGCGTCCGACTGATTCAATGCGTTTCATTCACCCCTTAGAGAAGAAACGTCCGGCCGGGTATTACAGGGGAATTGAAGGCCGGATTGAACGACGTGGCCGCCCGAAAAGCAAACCCCGCCCAAGACACTTGGGCGGGGTTTGACAGGTAACTTTGCCTGAAAGGGAGTCTTAAATCATGTGGCAGAACATCGCGTCGCGCAGCTTCGGCTCAAACCAGGTGCTCTTCGGCGGCATGATGCCGCCGGCGTCCGCGATGGTCATCAGGTCTTCGATGCTCGTCGGGAACATCGAGAACGCGCAGGCGTATTCGCCCGACGAAACGAGCTTCTCCAGCTCCGCCGTGCCACGAATGCCGCCCACGAAATTGATCCGCTTGCTCGTGCGCGGATCGTCGATGCCAAAGAGCGGCGCGAGGACATATTTCTGGAGCAGCGTGACGTCGAGCTTCTCGATGGGATCCGTCGTCGCCGCGAACTGCGGACGAAAATGCAGCGTGCGCCATTTGCCGCCGAGGTAAAATCCGAGTTCATGTTTCCGCGTCGGCCTGGCGGAACCGGCTTCGCTGATGATAAACACCGCGTCGAGCTTCTGGAGCAACGCCTCGGGCGTCAGGCCGTTCAGATCCTTCAACACACGGTTATAGGGCAGGATCTGCATCTGGTTGTGCGGGAAGATGACGGTGAGGAAACGTCCGCTGTGGCCGGCACCTTTGCGGCTTTGGAACACGCGTCCAGCCGCCGCGCTGCGATGATGCCCGTCCGCGATGTAGAGGAACGGAATGGCGGCGAATTCCTTCTCGATGGCGGCAATCGTCGCCGGATCGTTGATGGCCCAGGAGGTGTGGCGAACGCCATCCTTCCCCGTGAAATCGACGTCAGGCGTCTCGGACACCTTCTTCGCGAACAGCGCATCGAGAGCCGAAACCACGCGGTAAGTGAGAAACACCGGGCCGGTCTGGGAATTCAGCGTCTCGATGTGTCGGACACGATCGTCTTCCTTGTCCGGGCGCGTCAGCTCGTGCTTCTTGATGATGCCGCCGAGGTATTCCTCGCAGCTTGCGGCGGCCACGAGGCCGATCTGCGAATGCTGGCCCATGATCTGGCGGTAGAGATAGAACGCCGGCTGCGCATCCTGCCGCAACGCGCCGTCACGAATGAGCTTCTCGAAGTTTTCCTTGCCCTTGGCGTATACGGACGCGTCGTAAAGGTCCGTGCCCGGCGGCAAATCAATCTCCGGTTTGCTGACGTGGAGGAAGCTGAGCGGATTGCCCGCGGCCATCTGACGCGCCTCCTCGGAGGACATCACGTCGTAGGGCAGTTCGCAGATGCGCGAGGCCAGTTCGGGTTTGGGTCGCAGGGCGGCAAAAGGTTTGATCGAAGCCATAAAAGAGGCGTGAAGATAGGAATCCGTTCCGGGGAACGCACGTTCAAATTTCGCTCCGGGAAACCCTCCGGCAACCGACCGGGAAATCCCCGGTTACCGCCGCCATTTTATTGCCCGCAAGGCCAGAGAAGATTTGACGAAAGTCGTTCACTGGGGGAACAATAGAGCGTTCCAAAAATTTCTTCTCGTGTGAGAAGAATGGCGGGTTTTGGCTTGGAATTTTATCTGTGTGTACCAAAACCCGCTTTTTTCTTTTTCCCCATCCCCTCGCGGGCGTCGGCGCTTCCGGTTGCCTAAAGTATTCGCCCCCAATGCCGATCCCTTCGCGGGATTGCGCCGACGCCGGAGATGCGACGGCTCTCCCACGGCTCGCAACTCATCGTCGTTATGAAAAGAGAAGTTTTGGACACGCACCAGAAGGCGCTGCAAGTCAACCTCGACCCTGCTCTCTACGGCACCTTCGCCGAGATTGGCGCCGGACAGGAAGTCGCGCGCTGGTTCTTCCGCGTGGGCGGTGCCGCCGGGACGATTGCCAAGGCGATGAGCGCCTATGACATGACGTTCAGCGATGCGATTTACGGCACCTGCGAGCGTTACGTCAGCAAGCAGCGCATCCACTCGATGCTGAACCATGAGTTTCGCCTGCTCTACGAACGCCTCGACGCCAAACGCGGCGACAAAACGCGGTTCTTCGTCTTCGCGGACACCGTCGCGGCCAAGAGCTACACCAGCAAGAACGATCCCCACGGCTGGCTCGGCATCCGGTTCCAATCCTCTCCCCGCACCGATCCCTCGCAGATCATCATTCACGTCCGGCTCCTCGATAAGGAAAACATCCAGGAACAGGAAGCGCTCGGCATCATGGGCGTGAATCTCGCCCACGGCGCGAACTACCTTTACGACGATCCGGAGACGCTCCTCGTCTCGCTGCTCGACAGCCTCAAGAACGAGCGCGTCGAGGTGGACATGATCGAATTCTCCGGGCCGGACTTCGAGAAGGTGGACAACCGTCTTATGAGCTTGAAGCTCGTGCAAAACGGCCTGAGCAACGCCGCCATGTTCACCGCCACCGGCGAAGTCGTGCAACCCGCCGACGCGCTCTACAAGAAGTCGATTCTCATCGAGCGCGGCAGCTTCCGTCCCGCGACCAATGTCTCCGTCGACATGCTCCGCTGCGCGCAGGCGCAGTTCATCCAGGAGCCGAAGGTTCAGGGCGAACCGGTCATCAACCTCATGGAGATGACGCTGAAGAACCTCACCGAAGGCGACAAGATCGACGCGCAGGACTTCCTCGACCGCGCGGACATCCTCGGCGCGCTTGGCAAGACCGTGCTGATTTCGAACTACGCCGAGTATCACCGACTCGCCTCCTACCTGTTCCGCCAAACGAAGAAGATGATCGGCATCGTCATGGGCGTGCCGACCTTGCGCCAGATCTTCGACGAGAAGTATTACGCCGACCTCGAAGGCGGCATTCTCGAATCCTTCGGCCGCCTCTTCAAAAACGACCTGAAGATGTACGCCTATCCCCTGCTCGATCAGGCCACCGGCTCACTCGTCACCGCGGGCAACCTCCGCGTCGCGCCGCACCTGCGCCATCTTTACGCGTATCTCGTCGAGAACCGCCTGATCGAAACCATCCGCGACTACGATGAGAAATGCCTCAGCATCTTCTCGCGCGACGTCTTCAAGCGCCTCCGCGCCGGCGATCCATCCTGGGAAACCATGGTCCCGCCGGAAGTCGCTGAGATCGTCAAACGCCGCAAGCTGCTGGGCTACGTCGAGAAGACGAAATCCCGCCGCAGCTCGAAAGCCGCAGCGGGCGGATTGGTGGATTCGCTCCACCTCGCCGGCGTGCCAAAGGCGGCGTAGCCGTCACAGCTCCGGTTTCTCGAAGCGGCTGGCGACGGCGTCCCAGTTAATCACGTTGAA
>JBDHQG010000132.1:0-8704 GCA_039806925.1 Limisphaerales bacterium | reverse complement strand
CAAAAGTTTTAATTTCAACTAAATACTAAATTACATTATATTTGAAAGTTCGGCGTTATTTAAATTCTGCTTTATCTTTAAATCACTGTTTTCGCTTTTGGTTCTTACATTTTCGGCCTATAAAGAAAATTTAAATTGAATTGATGATAGATTTGATTCGTATATTGTTATGAGAACCTTTATGGAGTTGAGCTGTTCATTTAGACCAGTCAAATACTGATCATATCGGCCCGAAAGGTTCAAATTCTCGCTCTGATATCTCTTCAACTCGGTTAAAATCTCTCCTAGTTGTCCCTCGATATTCGGTTTGTTTACTTTATTCTTGTCAATCTCATCTCCGATTCTTCCCAGCATAACTTGAATCTCGTTCTCGAACGCCTCTCGCAGTAACCCCCTCGCTCCCGCCGCGCCCCAATCGAACCCGGTGGCACGCGCGTACTCGCGGTCGCAGGATCGTGGCCACATCTGATCAGGAAGGAACGGGGAAGGACCGCCGGGCTCCTCAACGAGTTCAACGAACCGTGTGTTGTTGTCGAGTCGCGAGGGTTGCAACATTTCGCCGCTTTCACATTTCACGTATGAACACACCAGTCCAGAAGCCGACGTCGCGCCGGCTGTTCCTTGAAAACTCCACGACGGCCGCCGTCATCGGAGCCGTGGGCACCCCGCTGATCTTCACCTCCCGAACATGGGGAGCCTCGCGGGAGATTTTGATGCCGGAGAAACTGGATTGGGACGTGGCGCTGGCGGTTCCGCCCGTTGCGATGCCGGGCAGGACCAAGTTCATCTAAGGAAGCACTGATCGTTTGCCGCTCCGCCCATGAAGAACGAATCCTCTTCCCGCCTTTCCGGGTGGGATTGAAAGCTGCAGTCACTGTTTCGATGCGAATCACAGGCGTCATTCTGGGACTGGCCATCGCTGGTGCCGCTGGCGCAGCGGAACTGGGGGACTCCAGGGAGAATCCTGGTGAAGGCCAGGTTCCGCTGGTGCCGCGCGAGATCATTCCGCCCGCGCCGCCGCTCCCGCCCGCCGAGGCGTTGAAGACCTTCCGGCTCGCCGACGGCTTCAAGCTGGAACTGGTCGCCAGCGATCCTCTCATCGGGGATCCGGTGGCGATGACCATAGGGCCCGATGGCCGCATGTGGGTGGTGGAGATGCGCGGTTACATGCCGGACCTCGACGGCTCCGGCGAGGACGCGCCCACGGGCCGCGTCGTCATCCTGGAAGACACGGATGACGACGGTCGCATGGACCATCGCACCGTGTTCAAGGACCAGCTCATCATGCCACGCGCCATCCTGCTCACCGGCGATGGCGCCCTCATCGGGGCGCCTCCGAAGCTCTGGCACTGCCGCGACACCAATGGCGATGGCCGGGCCGATGAGACGACCGAAGTCGCCTCCGACTACGGCATCCAGGTGGACCCGAAGCGGCCTGAGATCGCCAACCCGGAGAACGCGCCAAACGGCCTGCTGTGGGCGATGGACAACTGGATTTACAGCGCCCAATACTCCAGGCGCTTCCGCCACGAGGATGGCGAATGGATCACCGGCTCGACGGCGTCACGGGGCCAGTGGGGCTTGAGCCAGGACGACGACGGACATCTCTTCTACAATTCCAACAGCGACCAGTTGCGCGCCGACGTCCTGCCTTCACGATACCTGTGGCGGAATCCAAATCTGCGCCGGCCCTCGGGCGTCACCGTGAAGGTCGCCACGGATCAATCCGTCTGGCCGATCCGCGTCAATCCGGGCATCAATCGCGGCTATCAGACCAACATGCTCCGGGAGGGGAAGCTCAAGGAATTCACCGCCGCCTGCGCGCCGTGGATTTATCGGGGCGATTTGTTCGGGAGGGAATTTTACGGCAACGCGTTTGTCTGCGAACCGGCCGGCAATCTCATCAAGCGCAACATTCTCAGCCCCGGGCAGGGCACGCTCCGGGCGAAGGAAGCGTATCGCGAAGCGGAGTTCCTCGCCTCGACGGATGAGCGCTTCCGCCCGGTGAATTTGTACACCGGGCCGGAGGGCGCGCTGTATGTCGTGGACATGTATCGTGGCGTGATTCAACACCGGATTTCATTGACCACGTATCTGCGCCGTCAGGCCGAGGATCGTCATCTCGACCGGCCCATCGGGTTGGGCCGGATCTATCGTGTCGTCCCGGAGAATCAGTCGCCAGTCGTCAAGCCGAGGCTTCACCAGGAAACGCCGGAACAATGGGTGGCGCACCTGTCGCGCGAAAACAGCTGGTGGCGCGAAACCGCGCAACGGCTGCTGGTCGAGCGCAACGAGGCCAGGGTTGTTCCCGCCCTCGCAAAGCTGGCGGCCACCGGCACCAACCCGCTCGGCCGTCTGCACGCGCTCTGGACTTTGCAGGGCATGAACGGGCTGGACAACACCACCGCCACGACTTCCCTCCGTGATCGCGATGCGCGCGTGCGGGCCGTCGCGGTGCGAGTCTGCGAGGCGTTCCTCAAGTCCCGTCACCGGACGGAGGTTTTGCGGGAGCTCATCGCGATGACATCGGAACGCTCGCCCCTGGTGCAGCAACACCTCGCGCTCATTCTCGGCGAGGCCGCAGACAAGGAAGCCGACCGGGCCATCGCGAAGCTGGTGAAGAATGCGCCGGCAACCGCTTTCTTGCACGACGCGGCGATCAGCAGTTTGTCCGGCCGGGAGTTGGAGATGCTCGATCACCTTCTCTCCGACAAGACCTGGGCTCATGCAGACGCCAGCGCCGAACGATTTCTCGGTTCTCTCGCCGGATGCGTCTTCAACTCCCGTCGCGCGGAGGCCATCGAGCGGCTGATGACAATGATGGCGATCCGGCCCCTGTCCACGGCGCGGAAGCTGGCGTTGCTGGATGGCATTCTCTCGGCGGCCCAGGTCGCCCGCGCCCGAAAACCCGTCCAGTTTGAGCGCGCGCCGGCCGCGCTGGAGCAGCTTGGCCGGGCTGCGGATACCAACATTGTCACACGAGTCTCCCAGATCGCGGCGTTGATGAGCTGGCCGGGCAAAACGGACGCGGCGCCCGAACCGATGGTCCCGCCGCTGACGGTTGCAGAGCAGGCGCGCTTCGACCTTGGCAAAAAACTCTATGGCGGCACCTGCGCCCCCTGCCATCAACCGCACGGGCTCGGCCAGGAAGGCCTGGCCCCTCCACTGGTGGATTCCGAGTGGGCGCTGGGTTCCGAACAACGCTTGATCCGGATTGTTCTTCACGGTGTGAGCGGACGGCTCAAGGTATTGGATCGCACCTACTGGCTGGACATGCCGGCGCTGGGCGTGCTCTCGGACGAACAGGTCGCCGCGATCCTCACGTATGTTCGCCGCGAGTGGAAGCACACGGCGGCTCCCGTGGATGCTGTGACGGTGAGATCCATCCGGGCGGCCACAACGGCCCGTGACCAGAGCTGGAAGGAAGATGAATTGTTGAAGTTTCCCTGATGTCCGTTCCATCGTTCAGCAGTGACGTTATGATCAAAGCAACAACCCTCAAGCCGGGACGATTTTCAACTGCATCGTTCCGGCTGCGTATCTTGCTCGTTGCCGTGTGCCTGCTGGCGTCCGGCGCCGTGGGACAGCAGCCTGCGGGAACACAGGCCCGCGGGCCGCTCCGCGTCCATCCGACGAACCCGCGCTACTTCACCGACGGGACCAAGAATCCGGACGGCTCCCTGCGGGCCGTCTATCTGACCGGCTCGCACACTTGGAACAACCGGCTGGACATAGGCCGTCAGGATCCGCCCGGGGCATTCGACTTCAATGCCTACCTCGATTTTCTTGAACGTCACGATCACAACTTCATCCGTCTGTGGGCCTGGGACTCGACGTTGTGGGACACACGCTCCGCGCTGGAATGGGTCAATACCGGGGCCATCTATCACGTCGCCCCACAGCCCTGGCGGCGCACCGGCCCCGGCCAGGCGCTCGACGGCAAGCCGAAGTTCAACCTCGAGCAATTCGATCCGGCGTATTTCGAGCGGTTGCGCGCGCGCGTCCAGGCCGCCGGGCGGAGGGGGATTTACGTCTCCGTGATGCTGTTTGAAGGCTGGGCGCTCAGCTTCGATCCCACTTCCTGGCGGGGCCATCCCTTCCGCATGGAGAACAATGTGCAAGAGATCAACGGCGACCCCGACGGCGATGGCAAGGGCCGGGAAATCCAGACGTTGAAGATACCCGCCGTCACCGCCGCGCAGGAGGCCTACGTGCGCAAGGTCATCGACACCGTCAACGACCTGGACAACGTCCTCTATGAAATTTCCAACGAGGCGCGCCTCCTCAATCCCGCGACCAGCACGAAGGACTGGCAATACCACCTGATCCGTCTCATCAAGAATGAGGAAGCGAAGAAAGGCCGGCAGCATCCCGTGGGCATGACCTCGCAAGGTGGCGGCGGCGGGGATGATTCCGAGATGCTACGCCAGAGCCCGGCGGACTGGATTTCACCGAACTCCGACAAATTCGACTACATGAACAATCCGCCCGCGAGCGACGGCGGGAAGGTGGTGCTGCTCGACACGGATCATTTGTGGGGCGTCGGCGGGGACGCGGCGTGGGTGTGGAAAAGTTTTCTGCGCGGGCACAACCCGCTCTTCATGGACCCCTACAAAAACGACATCCTCGGCAAGGGCCGGCCGGACCAATGGGAAGGAGCGCGGCAGGCCATGGGCGCGACGCGTGCTCTGGCCGGGCGCATTGATCTGGCAAAGCTGACGCCCACTCCGGATCTCGCCTCGACCAAGTATTGTCTCGCCCATCCCGGCCGGGAGTACTTGGTTTACCAGTCGGGAACGGGAGAATTCTCCGTGAACGTGACAACCGGGAACTACGCCTTCGAATGGTTCGATCCGACGAAAAGTTCGGTCGCATCCACGGGGTCCGTCAAAGCTCCCGGCGGGAACCGGCCCTTCACGCCACCGTTCGCCGGCCCGGCGGTGTTGCATCTCAAACGATCGGACGACTCCGACGCCAAAGCCGCCAACCCGGAACAGAAACCCCGCACCATCCGGGTCGCCGCCGCGCAGGCCGAGGGGCGGGTGATCGATTTCCGCCTTTCTCCCTCCAACGCGCTGGTGGCGCTGGAGAAAAACCTCGGGGAGCTGGAAGAGATCATCGAACGCGCGGGCCGCGAACACTGCGACGTGCTCGTCCTGCCGGAGGACACGCCGGGGCTGCTCCACTGGACGGGAGCGAATGAGGCGGTGGCGAAGGACATTTTGCCCAAAGCGATGAAACGGCTGATCGAGCGCCTCGGCTCCGCGGCCGCCCGCCACCGGATGTATCTCGTGGTGTGCGGTGATTTCACGGAGGACGATGGCGCCATCTACAACACCGCCTTCCTCCTCGGGCGCGATGGGCGGGAGATCGGCCGCTATCACAAGGTGTGCCCGACGTGGGCCGAGGCGGGCAAACGGCAGCGAGGCAGTTCGTTCCCCGTCTTTCCCACGCCGGACCTCGGCACGACCGGCATGTTAATCTGCTACGACCTCGTCATGCCGGAGACGGCGCGCGCCCTCGCCCTCCAGGGCGCGGACATCATTTTCTTCCCGACCATGGGCGGCGCGGCCATCGGGGACGGAGACATCGGCGTGCAGGCGCTGCGGGTCCGTGCGGTGGAGAATTTTATCTACCTCGTCGTCGCCCAGCGCGGCCACGGCGCCATGATCATTTCGCCTCAGGGCAGAATCCTGGCCGAAGCCACGGGCCGGGACGGACTGGCCATTGCGGACATTGATCCACGGGGCGGCCGCGAAGGCGGCGATGCCGGCAACTGGCAGCGAGACATGCGCGCCCGCCTCTTTCGCGAGCGCAATCCGGCGGCGTTCAGCCTGCTCACCGACCCGCGCCCGCCGGTGCTGGAGAAGGTGCCCATTGCGATCACCCGGGAGGAGGCCGGGCGAATCATGAGCCGCATGCTGACCGTGGGTGAGGAGGAGTTCAAACAGGCCGCTGCACTGGAGCGTTCTGGCAAGACCCGTGAAGCCATCGCGGCCTTTGAGAAACTCACCAACGAGTATCGCGGCACCTGGATTGATCGCGCCTCGCGTGAACGGCTCGCGAAGCGCCCGCCGAATCAGAACCGCCCGTGACGCAGCGACAACACCAGTTTCGCCATGAACAAGAGTTTGATTTCCGACCGGCGGCCTGACGAACGAAATGTCCTCCCCGCTCCGGCGGATTGGAGACGGGCGGGTCTCCCGCTGGCTCTGGCGTTGCTGCTGGCGTCCATCGCGACGATGCGGGCGGCAGACGAGGGCGTTCAATATGATTCGCGTCATGTGTTCGACCTGTGTTCGCCGGACCAAATCGTTTCATCGGGCAAGGTTCGCTTCGACTGGGGCCATTACCGCCAGTGGACGACCGTCAACGGGACCGCATCCGGCCCGGGCACGTTCGTGGCCGCAGCGTGGAACACCTGCCTGGAGTCCACGGACTACAGCCATCTGGAGTGGAAGGGCCAGGGCAGAATCACCTTTCAAATCCGCGGCGCCCCGGACGGCCCGCCCCACGGCAGGAACCAGCCCGGCCCATGGTCCGAATGGTTCCCCTTGGGCGGGGACAAGGAGCGGCTCGAAATCCCGGCCGCCCTGGATGGCAAACAGTGGATCCAGGTGCAGTGCGAACTCGGTCCGGACGCGCAGCTCACCGAGTTCGCCATCCATAAGAAGATGGTGATTCCCGATCATCCGCGGCTCCTGCTGACCTCGCAACGCATCCGGGAAGTGAAGGACCGCATCGGACGCCACCCCGAGATCAAAAAGATCTACGACTACTATCTCGCCCAGCTGAAGCGCCGCGCCCGCCAGGACGGGGTCCGGAACAACGTGAACACCTTCACGGCGGGATGGCACATGATTTCGCTGGCGATGGCCTGGAGCCTTTCGCAGGACGGCGCATTTTTGGAGGAGGCCCGAAGGCAGCTCGACCGCCTGGAGACGCCTTGGGCCAGGAACCTGTCGCACTTCGAGAATCCCCAACTCCTCGGCGGGACAGCCATCCTCCTCGACCACGTCTGGAAGGCGCTTCCGGAGGCAGAGCGCCGGCGATACGCGACTGCGCTGCTCTTCCTAGCGGACAAACAGCAGGCGCGCTGGCGCTTCAGCGACATGTCCAACCAGATTTATGTGAACTCTGGGAAGAACCTTTTGACCGGGCTGGCGCTGGCGGGTGCCGGGATCAATCCCGTGCGCGAGGCATTTTATCTGCGGCAGGCCGAGGATCTCATTCACAATCACATGATCCCCGGCAGCAACTTCTGGGCGTCCGACGACGGCGGATGGGGCGAGGGTCATGACTACTGCTCCTTCACGCAGCTGGACTGGGCGTTGGAGGCGCAGGCGTGGGCCTCGGCCTCGGGCGAGGACATCTTCCAGATGGCGAACCTCTTCAAATTCCTGACCCAATGGCGGGTCTATGAGCGGCGCTACGACGGCTCGCTGGCAAAGTTCAACGACTCCGGGCGCGGGAGCACGAGCGTGCCGCTTCCAGATTTCATCGCCTCGCGCTGGCGTGATCGCATCGCCCAACGACAGGCCAGGCAAGCCGTGGCCACCGCCCTGGCGAACCCGGATGATTTCGCCGTCACCCACCTTTGGCAGGCGGTGCTGTGGTTCGACCCGGATCTGCCCGCCGCCTCGGATTGGACCTATCCTGATTCCATGCCGCTGGGCCGGCATTTTGCAGGCGTCGGCCATGTGGTGATGCGCTCCGGGTGGGGAACGGACGACGTGTGGGCGGTTTTCAAGTCGGGCCATGCCTTCACCCCCGGCACGCACTACCACGCAGACGAAAACTCCTTTGTGATCGATCGCGGCGGATCGCTCGCCATTGATTCGGGTTCCTACGACGGGGACGCGTCGCTCTCGACCCACTACGGAGGTTACTTCACCCGGAGCGTCGCCCACAACACCGTGACGGTGATGAAACCCGGCGAACGCTCGCTGCTGGGCGCGGGAAACGACGGGGGGCAGCTCGGCGGCACCTGGCGCGAGGCCCTCCAGAACAACGGCCTCTATGATTCCGCCCAGTGGGGCATGCATCTCCGGCCGCCGCTGAAACTCGACGGGATCGTCGCCTTCGAGACGAACCCTCACTACACGTATTCCGTGGGGGATGCCACCAAGGCATACTCCAAGGATAAGGTGACTCGATTCGTGCGCCAGTTCCTGCACTTGCAGCCCGACATCATCCTCGTCTTTGATCGGCTCGAGGCCACCGATCCGGGTTACGAGAAACGGTGGCTCCTTCATTCGGTGGAGGAACCGGAGCTGCGGGAAACGACGGCGATCATCACCCACGCGAAAGGCCGGCTCTTCTCGCAGACGCTTCTTCCCTCCGGCGCCCGGATCACAAAGGTGGGAGGGCCGGGCAAGGAGTTCTTCACCGGCGGAACCAACTATCCCCTCCGCGATTTGAGAAAACAGTGGGAACCCGGTGCCTGGCGCGTGGAGGTGTTTCCCGGCGCGCCGGCCAAGGAGGATGTCTTCCTCCACTACCTCTACGCCACGACCTCCGGCACGTCCTCGGCCCCGCGGGCCAGCCTGACGGATTCGGCCGATCAATGCGTCGTCCGCCTCGCCTCGGGTGGACGCACCTTCGAGGTGACGTTCAACAAGGGAGGCAATGCGGGAGGCCGGGTGAAAATCCTGGGCGACGGCGTCTCGGTGGACCAGCCCTTCACCCCGGCGATCCAGCCGCA
>JBDHQG010000131.1:0-8747 GCA_039806925.1 Limisphaerales bacterium | reverse complement strand
GACGTCACCGGCTCAGTCATCGAGGGCGGCGTGTTGCCGCAAGCCTTCGCCTATCGCAACGGCACGTTTACCAAGCTCGGCTTCGCTCAAGTCGGAAATCGCTCCGAGAGCCGCGCCATCAACGGGCTTGGCCAGATCGTCGGCTTCGGCAACATCATCGCGAACGAGACCAACCGCGCACTCATCTACACCAATGGCGTGTGGGGCGTGCTGCCGTCGCTGATCGCGAACGGCGTCGTGGAAGCCTTCGGCATCAATGACGCCGGCCAGATCGCCGGTCGCGCCGTCACCAATGGCGTGTTTCGTGCCGTGCTCTACTCCGCCGGCAGCCGGCTCGTCGCACCGCTCATTGGCGGCGCGGTGAACAACTACGCCAACGCGATCAACAGCGCGGGCGCCATCGCAGGAGCCATGACCATCAGCGGCACCGCGCAGGCGTTTCGCTGGGAGCAGGGACAGAATCCCGTGCTGCTCGGCGGATTCATCCCCAACGGCTACAGCGTGGCGTATGGCATCAACAATTTTCGCCAGACCGTCGGCGCGGCGAACAATGCCGCCGGCACGTCGCGCGCGTTCCTGCACAGCGCCGAGCAGTTGTATGACATGAACGATCTGCTCCCGCCCGATTCGCAATGGCAGCTCGACGAAGCCCGCGCCATCAACAGCGAAGGCTGGATCACCGGCACCGGCCGCACCAACGGACAGACGCGCGCCTTCATTGCGATTCCCGCGTGGGTCATTGGCCGCAAGATTGCCCGGCCGCTCGGCGCGACCGCGCTCGTCCCACCCGAAATTGAATTGCTCGAACGCAGCAGCAACTTCGACACGGAACAAAACGCGTTTTACTGGAGCCAGGTCGAAGGCCGCCTCTACGCCATCCGCCCAGTGACGGCACGGCTGCGCTGGCGTCTCGATTCCAATCCGGGGAACACCAACCGCGTCATCTCGGTCGGCCAGAACATCTGGCCGCGCACTCCGACCATCCACGTCGCGAACACGCCAAGCGAAGTTCAGCCGCAGGGCGTCGAGCTGCCGCACAGCTATCGCGAGCTGCAATACACCACCGCGACCGGTGCCGCCGTCGACCCGAGCGCGGCGATCTTCAACGCCTCGGGCATCGGCTACTCCGTGTTGCGCTACGTGAAGTCCGACGGCCAGTCGCCCAACGAGGCGATTCACTTCCCCGCCTTCGACGTCGTGCGCACCGTCCTCTGGGACGACACGCGCTACCTTGATGACAACAAGCCCGCGCTCGTCGGTGACACGCTCGCGTATCCCGGCCACTTCGATTACCTCGACCGCCAGGGGCATGTCTTCTTCCCGAATGCGTTCTACGATGGCTCCGGCGCAGACCGCGCTTACGATCGCCCGACGCGTTTTGGATCGATCATCCCCGTCAACGTCCCCAACGCCACCACCGCCGCGCCGACGAACCAGCTTGTCGTCGTCTGGTATCGCACGAACCGCCTTGGCGTCGCGTGGTCCGGGCTGCCGGTCCGTTACGCCGTCGAGTGGCCGGTGAACACCACCAACCGCATCAGCATCGCGAACGGCCTTGGCTCCGGCCCGCTCGACGACGCGCTGCATCCGAACAAGAAAGTGTACGTCCAGCCGGACCCGTATCTCTCCGGCTACAACCCGAACGAAGAACACGCGCTCATCGGCCCGTCGTCCTCCGGCGAAGCGCTCTACGCGTTGCGCAACGACCTCAACGCCGGACTGAACCACTCCGAACCGTACGCGCTGTTGAAGTTCCGCAATCCCGGCAACGGCAAGTGGGCGATGCGGACCTACAAGGTCATCTTTGAGGGCGACCCGACCTTCGATGGCGTCGCCGGCAACGCCGTGCAGCCGCCGCTGCCCATCAGCCTCATGATGCCGCAGTGCGATAACTCGCGAATCCTCCGCGGCCCCGGCTGGAAGAATCACCTTGGAACGATCTATGCCAAGTCCGCCGGACTTTACGGCACGCATGCCGAGGTGGCCATTCACTGGTGGTATCAACTCCAGCCCGGCTTCTACTATCCCGCGGACGGCGCGCGTGAGGGCAACTGCGTCGCGTGGCGGGCTGCGTTGACCACGGCGAGCCGGAACATCGAAGCCATCTACGACATTCGCTGGCCGGATGATCCGCCGATCCTCAACATTGGCGAGAGCCTGCTCACGCCGAAGCGTGGTCTGCCGGGCGTGAAGGACTGGGCCGACGCGAGCATCATCTACGACGACATCGATCCGGGGGACACGAACAAGATCTACGCGCTCGCCCGGTTCTACGATCCGATTTCGCCACGGACGATCACCAACGCCGCGAACTTCACCATTCCGACGGACATCAAGCAGGAGCTGATCATCGACAAGATTTACTTCCCCGACCTCCCGTATCACCTCAAGCAGCGGCTCACCTACAATCCGCAGACGCGGGAACTCACCTTCGCCGGGATATACAACACGAGCGCCGAGTTCGGAGGGCCCGACAATCCGCTGCTGCTCCCAAACGTGATGAGCCCGCGGGAATTTGAGCGCATTCGTGAACTCTCAAACACGGGAACCTGGAGCGACGTGATCAAGCGGCTGTATTACTTCACGCGCAATCCGAACGGCGTCGATCTGTCGCCGAGAAACGGTCGTCCCGATGACGAACTGCGTCTCGGCCTCACCATGAGCGGAACCGACGTCGTGCTCGAAAAATTCGGCGCCGGTCCGAAGGCACTGACCGCCGGGCTGGGTGGCATCCCGCCCGCAGCGCCGCGGCCGTTGAAGGCGCTCAGCTTCACCGGAACGACGAATCGGATTTCGTTGAGTAGCTTCAGCGCGCTCGTAGGCGACTTCACCATCAGCGTCTGGGCGCAGGTGGCCGGGAACAATACCGGTGCCCTCTTCACCAACTCCACGGCCAACGGCGGCTCACTCCACTTCGTGCCGCAGCCGGGTGCCAGCCGCCTCGTCGTCAGCGATCGCACCAACGCCATTCTCCCAGGGATCGTCGCGCATGTCTTCGACACGAACTGGCATCACTACGCGCTGGTTCGTGAGTTCACGAACCTCACCGTCCTCGTCGATGGCGTTCCAGTCGGCAACACCCGCGCCTTCGGCCTGGCGGACACTTCCGGCTTCCGCATCGGCGAAGGCTTCCGTGGGCAGCTCGACGAGTTCCAGATTCGCAATGTCGCCCTGACCGCTGCCGACCTTCGCCGCACGATGCACAAGCAGCTCAATGGACGTGAGGATGGTCTGGTCGCCTACTTCCGCTTTGATGAAGGAACCGGCACCACCGTCACATCCGAGACGGTCAGCGGGCTGCCCGGCACGTTTGCCGCCGGAGCAGGCATCGCCTGGGTCGATTCCACCGCGCCCGCCGCCATTCCGCCGCGCTTCATCACACTCGCGGAAAACAACGACAGCAGTCGTCCGGAGCTTCCGACCACGCTGTACGTCGTCCGCATCGACGAAGGCCCGACGCTCGGCGACCTCAAGGTGCTGCCCTCGGACAACGTCTTCGATGAACGCATCACCATGCGGCACAGCGGCGACTTCGGCGGCGCGCCCGAGCTGATGCAGTTCGAGTGGTATTATCATCCCGACACCGGCGGCGAAGTGGCGACTGACCTTCCAGTTGTGGACGGCGTCGGCAACATCATCGATCCGCGAGGCTGGTTCGTTTACTCGGTCGAGGATTTCGGCCAGGGCTTCAATGACATCACCATCGGCGAAGGCCCGCGCAACGGCCTGCTCACGATGTCCGACAACTGGTTCATCTGCCGGTATCGCGGCTACAACATCGACGGCACCACGAACTGGAGCGACTGGGTCGGCCAGCCCGGCGGCGGTCGTGCGCAACTCGCCGAAGGCTGGATCAAGCGCGTCATCGACGGGCTGAATCCGTTCGAGCAACGCTCGGACAGCTTCCATTCCACCGAGACCTCGACGCTCGTCAACATGCTCACGCAGGCCGGCCGCCGTTACGAAGGCCCGGTGGCGTTCAATCCCGATCCGAACTACCTCAACAACGTCGGACTCATCGAGGCTTACACCACCGTGCTCGAACGCGGCAAGTCGCTCAGCATCGAAGGCACGCCGCCGGTAAATTACGAGCCGGCCAACACGTCGCTCCTGCTCGTCGCCGGTCGCATCGCCGACTTCTACATGATGCTGGGCAACGAGGCGTACGCGGACTCGACGGATCCGACGATCGGCTTTGCCACCGACGGCACCGGTGGCACGGACTACGGTGTCTTCGCTTCGTCCATCTTCGCCTTCCAGAACCAGCTCGACTCCTTGCTCGAAGAGGAGCTCGTGCTCCTGCGCGGCCGCGATGACTCCGCCGCGAGCGTGCGGATCGGGCCGGTTTACAACCGTCTGTTCTGGAACTTCACGCGCGGCGACGGCGAGCTCGCCTACGCGCAAAGCTACAACATCATCGACGTGAACTTCGACGGCTTCGTGAATGTGAACGATGCCGCGACGATGTTCCCGCAAGGCCACGGCGATGCGTGGGGTCACTACCTCACGGCGACGAAGACCTACTACGATCTCCTGCGCAACACGAATTACACCTGGGTGCCGCGCGCGGAATCCGTGCGGTTGGGCGCGGCCGTGGTGTCGGTGGATTACCTCGATGAACGCAAGTTCGCCCGGGCCGCCGCAGCCAAGGCCAAGGTCGGCGCCGAGACGGTGAACCTTACCTACCGCCAGTCGTACGTGGACGATCCGTCGGGCCAATTCCAGGGCTACAAGGACACCGACAACGAACGTGCCTGGGGACTCTTCGAGTGGGCGCAACGCACGCGCCAGGCCGCCTACGTGGACTGGCTGATGGCGAATACGATTCTCCCGGCGCACGATCCGGACCCGACGCATTCGGGCATCACCAAGATTGACCGCACCACCGTGACCGAGATCGCCGAGATCGCCGCCAATGCGGACGAGATCCAGGCCCAGCTCGACAAGGCGGATGGCGGCCTCAATCCGCTCGGCCTCGGCAAGGGCGTGGTGCCGTTCGACATCGATCCGTTCTTTCTCGACATCGGTTCGGGCACACAAGGACGGACTCACTTTGACCAAATCTACGAGCGCGCGGAGGCGGCGATGAACAACGCGATGAACGCCTTCAACAACGCCAGCCAGCTCACCACCGCCCTGCGCCGCCAGCAGGATTCCGACACGGAGTTCGCGCGGAACGTCCAGGAGCAGGAACGCGACTTCAAGAGCCGGCTCATCGAGATTTTCGGCTACCCGTACGCCGGCGACATCGGGCCGGGCAAAACGTATCCGTCCGACTACGACGGCCCGGACCTGTATCACTACATGTATGCCAACGCGACGGAGCTGGTTTCGTCGGGCACCGGCACCAGTTCGAGCTTCACGAATGCTTACTCCGCGTTTGAAGGCGAGCACGGCAGCTTCGGGTTCTACTTCCCCGGCGACACCAGCAGCCGCGCTCTTGAGAACAGCGTGCTCCGCGTGGCCTATCCCAAGACCGCCGCGAACTACAGCCTGCTCGCTCCTGCTTCGTGGGGCCAACGCCGCGCGCCGGGCGAAATGCAGCTCGCGCTCTCGGACCTGTTGCAGGCCGACGCCTCGCTGCGCATCAGCCTGGCGAACTACGACGCGTTGATTAACCAGATCGAAGACGCCGTGGACCTGCTCGATGCGCAATACGCGTTGAGCAACGCGGTGGTCACGGCGTTGAGCGACCAGCAGACGGAAGTCGAGGACATCAACGACACCATCAAGACGTATCGCATCATCAGCGGCGTGATGCGCCGGGCCGGCTCCGCGGCGCGCAGCATTGCGGAAGGCGCGGGAGCGGCGGTTGATGCCGATCAACCTTGGGACGGCATTCCCCTCGGCCTGGCCGTTGGCGCACTCGTCACCGCCGAGGTCGTTGAAACCGTCGCCGATGGTCTCGACGGAGACATTGTCACCCAAGAGGCCGGCAAGGAAGTGTTGGAACTGGAAACGGGCGTGACCATCGAGACCGCGAACCAGAGCTTTGAGGTGCAGCAGCGCATCAAGGAGGTGCAGCAACTCATCCGCAGCGAACCCGCCGCGCGCATCGAGGCGTATCAGCTCGCGGAAACGGTGCGTCAGGCCGCCTCGCGGTATCAGTCAGCGCTCGCTTCCGGTCAGCGTCTGCTCCAGGAACGCCTCGCCTTCCGCCGCTACACGGCGGGCGACATCCAGGACAGCCGCTATCAGGACATGACCTTCCGCGTCTTCCGCAATGACGCGGTCCAGAAGTACCGCGCGCAGTTCGATCTCGCCGCGCGCTACGTTTACCTCGCGGCCATCGCCTACGATTACGAGACGCAGATGCTCGGCACGCAGAACGGTTCGGGCCGCGACTTCCTCACGCAGATCGTCAAGGACCGCAGCCTCGGCGTGATGCAGGACGGCGTGCCGGTCGTCGGCCAGCCGGGTCTCTCGGATTCGCTCGGGCGCCTGAAACAAAATTTCAATGTCCTGAAGGGCCAGCTCGGCTTCACCGTGCCCGCGCTCGAAGGAAACAAGTTCTCGCTGCGCACGCAGATGTTGCGCATCGCGCCCGGCGGGGACGGTGACGAAGCGTGGCGGCATGAGCTGCAGAAGTCGCGCGTGGCGGATCTCTGGAAGGTGCCGGAGTTCCGGCGCTACTGCCGGCCCTTCGCGCCCGAATCCGCCGGCGCACAACCTGGCCTCGTCATCCGCTTCGGCACGACGGTGACGTTTGGCCTGAACTACTTCGGCTGGCCCTTGGGCGGCGGCGACAGCTCCTACGATCCGACTTACTTCGCCACGAAGATTCGTTCCGCCGGCGTGTGGTTCGACAACTACGACGGTACGGGTCTCTCCACGACGCCGCGCGTGTATCTCGTGCCCGTCGGCATCGACGTGTTGCGTTCGCCCACGGACTTCTCCCTCGCCACGCGCGAATGGAAGGTGCTGGACCAAAAAATCCCGCCGCCGTTCACGCTCGGCAAAACGACGTTGCAGAACCCGAGCTACATCCCGATTCACGATTCACTCAGCAGCGTGTTCGGTGACGTGCGGAAGTTCTCCAGTCTCCGCGCCTATCACGACGGCGGCGAGTTCGACGAGAGCGAGGCCGCGACGGACACGCGCCTGATTGGCCGCAGCGTGTGGAACACGGAATGGATGCTGATCATTCCGGGCGGCACCCTGCTGTTCAATCCGAACCAGGGTCTCGACACCTTCATCAACTCGGTCGGAGATGTGCGCATCTTCTTCCAGAGCTACTCCTACTCGGGCAACTAAGGCGCGATGCGTAAAACGTGAAACGAAACTTGAAACACTCTCCCGCCATGAAAACGAACGATCAGAAGAAACTCCATTCGCGGTCGTACAACCTTTTGTTGCATATGCAACAAAAGGTTGTCGATGTGCATCCACCCTTGCTTTCTCTGGCTTGCCTGCTGTTGGCCTCCGCCACGCTCCGCGCCGGACTTCCCGAGCCCGACAACATCATCTACGGCGTCATTACACGAAACGGCCTGCCCGTTCACGCGACCGATACCGACGTGGTGCTCGAAGCCCGTCGCAACTCCGACGGTGCCGTCGTCGCGAGTTACCGCATGGGCGACAGCGCGCGTTCCGGCGACAACTTCACCCTGCGCGTGCCGCTCGAAGTCTTCACACCGGTGTTCGATACGCTGTCGTCGCTCACCGGCACGGCGATGACCATCGTGGCCAGCGACTTCAACGGCAGCTTCGCCGAAGTGCCGTTCACGATGGGTGGGCGCGGGCAGTTCCATCAGCTCAACATCAGTCACTTCCTCGGCTTCGATTCCGACGGTGATGGATTGCTGGATGAGTGGGAAATGTTCTGGTTCGGCAACCTCCTTCAGAGCTCGACGACCGACAAGGATGGCGACGGCATGAGTGACGGGCTCGAATACCTCGCCGGCACGAACCCGAACGATTCGAACAGCCGTTTCCGCCTGAACATCGTCCGTGTCGGCACCAACGCGAAGGAAGTCTCCTTCGTCGCGCAGGCAGCCGCTGGAGCCGGGTATCAATCCAAGACGCGGACCTACACGCTCGAATCGACGCAGGATCTCGGCAACCCGAGCTGGCAGCCCGTCACCGGCTACGTGAACGTGCTGGGTGCCGGACAAACGGTCCGCTACGCCGTCCCGGAACCGAGCGGGTTCACGCGCTTCTATCGCGTGTCGATTCAACTGAGCGAAGTCGGCCCGCCGCTGCCGCCGTAAGAATGGAGGCACTTGACTTGAAATGCCGAGCCTCTCGAAATGCGAGCAGCGTTGTCAGTGGTGGAATGAAGGCTTAATCTGACCATCGTGCGCCCCGCCCACATCCATCCAATCCGCCGCCGCCTCGGCGCTGGATTGAAGGGACTGCTGGTCGCGTTGGTGTGTCTTGCCGAAAGCCTCTCCACCGCGCGGGCCGCAGACGGCGAATATCTCATCAAGAACTGGACGACGGCGGACGGCATTCCCCACAACACCGTGCGCTCGGTGATCGAGTCGCGGGACGGCTATCTCTGGATCGGCACGGCGAACGGGCTGGCGCGCTTCGATGGCGTTCGGTTCCAGGTCTTCGACGCCGCGAACACGCCGGAGCTGATCTCCGACAACGTCTTCTCCCTCTTCGAGGATCGCCGGGGCACGCTGTGGGTTCGCACGCGGAGCGGGTTGCTCCGCCGGACCCAGGGCCGGTTTGAATTTCTCTCGCCGACCAATTCCCTCCAGCCCGTTCCCTTCGCCGGCATGATGGAGGACAGGGACGGA
>JBDHQG010000130.1:0-8764 GCA_039806925.1 Limisphaerales bacterium | reverse complement strand
GACGGTGAAGCTGTAGGTGCCGCTGTTGACGTCGTCCACGTAAACTTCCACCAGCAGCAGACAGATGCCGCCCGCCCGCTGAATCGCGGGGCCGGAATCGCTGAAGCCGTTCACCAGGATCACCGCGCCGTTGGGATCGAGGCAACGCCAGTAGAGATTGGGCAGGTTGGCGGAGGAGATCGTGTCGAAGTAAATCTCCGTGCCGGCGGCAAGCGTGAACCGGTAGGCCCGCGTCTGGTTGCCCGGATTGAGCGTTCCCGAGACCGGCACGCCGGGCGTGAACGGCTCGGCTCCGGCGAGATCGAAGACGCGGAAACGGTAGGTGCCAACGTTGTCCGACGAGCCGCTGACCATGATGGAGTAGCTCCCGGCGGAGAGGTTCAACACGGCGAGCATCGAGTTCGCATCCGAGCTGCTGAAGGAACGGTTGTTGACCAGCGTTCCCGTCGGGCCGACGAGCGACCAGCGGAGCAAGTTGGCGTTCGTCAATGAATCGAAGTAGAGCGAGGTCGCCGTCGCCAGCGAGAAGGTGTAGGTCTGCGTCTGGCCCGGCGTCGTGATGGCGCCTTCCACCGCGTCGCCGATGACAAGCGACTGGGTGCCGTCGTTCACCGGCTGGACATTCAGCGAATAGGTGCCGCTGCCAGCATCAGAGTGATACCCCTCGACGAGGAGGGTGTACGTCCCGGTCGATGGCAGGGTCACCGGCCCGAAGTCGGAGAAACTGTTCAGGAGGATCGTGCGCCCCAACGGATCGTGGCAACGCCAGTACATATTCGGCAGCCCGCTTGAGCTGAGCGCGTTGAAATACACCTCGGTTCCCGCCGTGGCGGAAAAGCGATACGCGTCGGTCTCGTTCGCCGGGCTGAGCGTGCTGTTGATCGGCGTGCCCGGGGTGAAGGGCGTCGCCGCAGCGAAATCAAACAGCCGGAAACCAAACCCGCCGGTGGCATCCCCGCTGCCGGCGACCGTCAGCGTGTAATCACCTTCCGGAAGGGTCAGGGGATCGCCGAAATTTAGACCGTCGGATGAGTTGAACGGGCGGTTGCTCACGCGACGCCCCGTCGGACCATCGAGCGTCCACCGGATCGATCCGTGATTGGTGCGGGAATCGAAATAAAGCGTGGACGGCGTCGCCAGGCTGAAGAGGTATTGCCGCGACTGGCCGGGGACATCGATGCTCCCCGTCGTCAACGCGCCAACCGCCAGCGTCTGCGCGGAATCCGTGATCGGAAGGACATCGAAACGATACGGCTGGGCGGTGCCGTCATCGAAGTAACCTTCCAGCAGGAGCGTGTACGTGCCCGACAGGTTCATGGTCAACGGACCACGATCCGTCCGTTCGCCGGCCGAGGTCACCAGGTTTAAGTGCGGGTCATACAAACGCCAGGAACCGTTGCCCGTGCCGTTCGTGGAAAATGTGTCCAGGTAAATCCGGCTTCCCGCCGTGGCCTCAAACCGGAACACATCCGTCTCCTGCCCCGGCGAGCGCGTGGCGACCACCGGCACGCCGGGCGTCATCAGCGCCGCCGCCGCGAGATCCAGCAGCCGGAAGGAAAACGGCGCGGTGCCGCTCGTGTTGCGGCGCAGGCGCAGGCGGTAATTGCCCGGCGGCAACTCGCTGGCCGATGCGCCGCTTTGCCCGTCGGCCCCGTTCAGTCCCTGCCCGTTCACCAGGATTCCGGGCGGCCCCTCCAACGTCCAAGTGATGTTCGGGCTGTTGGTCAGTGAATCGATGACCACGCGCGCCGTCGATGCGACGGTGAACACGTAGTCGTTGGTGGACACGTTCGTCATCGTGCCGGACACCGGCACGCCGATGCTCATGGGCGTTCCGGCAAACGGAACCGGCGGCGTGTTGCCCTGGAGCACGACGCTGAAGGAATACGGCGCCACGGCGCTGTTCGCCACGTAGCCTTCGATCATCAGCGTGTAAACGCCGTCCACGCGCTGCGTGATGTTGTTCACGTCGTTGAAGCCGCTGGAAAAAACCTCGTTGCCATGCGGGTCGATCAGCCGCCACCAGATGTTGCCCGACGGTGGCGCCGCAATCCGATCAAACAGCAGGAGATCGCCGGCGAGGGACGTGAACTGGTAGAAATCCGTGCGCGTGCCCGGGGAAAGGCGGTTGGTCACCAGCGTCCCCGGAGAGATCAAACCCGCCGTCGCCAGGTCCACGAAACGAAAGGCGTAGGCGTTCGTCGTGCCTCCCGCGCCGTCAATCGTCAGACGATAGAACCCGGGCTCCAGCAACAGGGGCGAGGCGTTGCCGGCATCGGACGAGCCCAGCGCCCGGCTGTTCACGATGGTTCCCGTCGCGGATTCCAGCGACCAGTTGATCGAGGCGACGTTGGTGAGCGTGTCGAAGTAGTAGCGCGCGCGGTTGGCGAGGTTGAACGTGTAGACGTCCCGTTCACCCGGCGCGTCAATCGAGCCGCGGACGATGTTGGTGGAGCTCGATTGGGCCAATGCCCCTGGCGCCAGCGTCAGGAGCATGAAGAGCCCGAGGCACAAAAACCGCAGGTAAGAGACTTTCATAAAAGGAAACCTTGGCTGGTTTCAGCTCCGCCTTCTCGCGCCGAGCCGACACATCAACCGTCATTCATCATCACATCAGAACCATTGCCCGAAATCAATACATTGCCGCGCTCATCTGGCCGCGGATCCCATTGGACCGATCCGCCGGCGGATTCTCCACTGGCCCATCTCACTAAACGGATTTTCCCCCGCTGTCCTTACAGCAAATCACAAAATATTCGTTCACTTCCCAAACGATCGGACGTTTCGGAATCCCGGCGACACGGATAGCCGCGTCCGGCACCCGTTGCCCCGCCGAAAGATTTTTCTTCGTGGGTTTTCCCGCTGTCCCTACCCTGCCCGCCGTGGCGATTGAACGACCATGGAAGATTGACGCGGTGATGATGCTCGGCGCGGGCCTGATGATCTGCCTTTCCGCCGGCACGTTCGCGAACATTGGGTTGAAAGCCCTGCTGGCAGAGCTCGCGCCCGGGCAGCAGCGCTTCGCGAGTTTCCTGATGAGCACCGCCAGTTTCCAGCTGGCCGGGCTCCTCCTGGTGCATTCGTTTCTCAAGGCGCATGAAGCCGGCTGGCGGGAGTTTCTCGGCGTCGCGGACAACCGGTTTCAACACGCCATCGCCATCAGCGTCGGCGTTGCCGTATTGGCGGTGCCCCTGGCGCTGGGACTGAACTCGCTTTCAGAATGGATTCTCACCCAAATCCAGGGCGGCGCCGCCATGCAACCGACCATGCAGGCGCTCGAAGCCACCGAGGGCGCGCTCCAGCGCGGCATCTTCGCCTTCGCCGCCATCATCCTGGCCCCCCTCATTGAAGAAACCCTGTTCCGCGGAATTCTCTACCGCACCGGACAACAGCTCGGCTATCCGAGGCTGGCGCTCTTCGGTTCATCGCTGCTCTTCGCCGTCATCCATGCGAGCCTCCTCACGCTGCTGCCGCTCACCGTCCTCGCGATCATCTTCGCGCGGCTCTACGACTACACCGGCCGGCTCATCGCGCCCATCGTCGCCCATTCATTGTTCAACTCGATCAATCTCATCGCCTACCTCTACCGCGAGGAACTGACACAGTGGTTTGAACGCCTGACGTAATCCGCCCCCCGAGATGAACGAACTCGAACTCATTCAACTGCTCACCCGGAATCTCCCGGCCAACGGCTCCGTCGTCACCGGCACCGGCGATGACTGCGCCGTGCTCGACCTTGGCGTTCCCGATCGCTTCCTCCTTTTCAAGACCGACGCCATCGTCGAAGGCATTCACTTCACGCGCGACGCCGCGCCGGAACGCATCGGCCGCAAGGCGCTCGCGCGAAACCTCAGCGACATCGCCGCGATGGCCGGCCAGCCGACCGCCGCGCTCGTCACCATCGCCCTGCCCCGAGGCTTCGATCCGGAGTTCATCCAGGGCATCTACGCCGGCCTGAACGCGCTCGCACGCCGGCACGGCGTCGCGATTGTCGGCGGCGAAACCACCACGAACCCCGAACGCATCCTCATCTCCATCGCCCTGCTCGGCACCGTGGCGAAGGACCGGTGCATTCGCCGCCACGGTTCCAAACCCGGTGACGCCCTCTTCGTCACCGGCACGCTCGGCGGCTCCATCGATGGCTGGCATTTCGATTTCGAGCCACGCCTCGCCGAGGCCCGCTGGCTCGCCGAACATTTCACCCCGACGTCGATGATCGATCTCAGCGACGGGCTCGCCGGCGACATCCGCCATTTGCTCGAACGCGATCAGCTCGGCGCTGAACTGCTCAAGAGCGCCATTCCCATCAGCCGCGCCGCGAAGCTGAAAGCGAAGGAGGAATCCTCCGCCAAGCCGCCCCTGCTCGCCGCGTTGACCGACGGCGAAGATTTCGAGCTCCTCTTCACCGTGCCGGGCAAACTCGCCGTCAAGCTGCTCGACGGCTGGAAGCAGGCCTTCCCACAGGTGCCGCTGGCGTGCATCGGCAAGGTCACCGACAAGCCCGGGGTGAAGCTCCGCGACAAGGATGGCTACAAACCGATGCCTGCTCATGGCTACATTCATTTCGCATAGTCCGGAGGAAACGACGGCGCTCGGCGAGGAATGGGGCCGCGCCGCGCAGCCCGGCTGGGTGATCGGCCTGACCGGCGATCTCGGAGCCGGCAAGACACAACTGATCAAGGGCTTCGCGCGCGGACTCGGCATCGCGGGACGCATCCAGTCGCCGACATTCGCGCTCGTGAACGAGCATCGCGAGGGACGCCTTGCGCTGGCGCACATCGATCTCTACCGGCTGGATACTCCGGAACAAATTGTCGGCGCGGGCCTCGAAGATTACTTTCATCCCGCCACTGGAACCACCGTGGTGGAATGGTGCGAACGCTGGCCCGGGTTCGCCGCACCTTCCGCGAAGATCGCCGGCAGACTCTTTCGCCGCGTGGTCATCGAACAAACCGGCGACTCGGAACGGCGCATTACCTATGACGATTTTGGCGGTTGAATTCTCCTCGGACCAACGCAGCGTCGCCATCGCCCGCGCCGGAAAGGTCGTTGCGCGCGCGGAGGAAACCGGCGGCCGCAATGCCCACGCCTTCGCGCTCATCGAACGCGCGTTGAATTCAGCGCATCTGGAGCGCGAGGCCGTTGAGTGCGTCGCGGTCGGGCTCGGCCCCGGCTCCTACGCCGGCATCCGCGCGGCCATCGCGCTCGCCCAGGGATGGCAGGTCGCCACGGGGATTCGCCTGCTCGGCATCAGCACGGTCGAGGCGATGGCGTTTCAAGCTGCGGCATCTGGAATGACCGGCCGCATTACCATCGCCATCGACGCGCAGCGGAACGAGTTCTATTCCGCCACCTACGAAGTGACTGCGGGCCAGTATCAACTCGTGACGCCGCTGCATCTCGCGACGTTGCCAGAAGTGAACGAGAGCGCGCACACGGGCCGCCTGCTGGTCTGGCCGGAGCTTCAGGCGCGCTTTCCGCAGGGCGTCGCGCTCGCGCCGGACGCCGCGGCGCTTTGCGAACTGGCGGCGCGGCGAACGGACTTCGCAGCCGGATCGGATCTCGCGCCGGTTTATCTGCGCGAAGCGAGCTTCATCAAGGCGCCGCCCGCGCGAATCATTCCGAATCTCTGAATCTATCCGTGAACACCTCCTATCGTTGCTGGGCGGAAGTCGATCTCGATGCGTTGCGCGGAAACCTCGCGTGGATCCGGCACCGCGTCGGCCCCAAGGTGAAGATTCTCACCGTGGTGAAGGCCGATGCGTACGGCCACGGCTTGAAGCAGATCGCCGCGCTGCTGATGCAGAGCGGCACGGATATTTTCGGAGTCGCGAATCTCGCCGAGGCCGCCGCCATCCGCCGCGTCGGCCGGGGCTGGCCCGTGCTCATGCTGGGCGCGTTGCTTCCGGGCGAAATGGAAACCGCCGTGAAGGATCATGTCCGCGCGACCGTTTCCTCGCTGGACGAAGCGACCGGCCTCAGCCGCGTCGCGTCACGTTTGCAGAAGACGCTCTCCGTTCATGTGAAGGTCGACACCGGCATGGGCCGGCTCGGCGCACGACCAAAGGAAATCGTCACCCTGCTGCAATCCATCGCGCAACTCCCGGCCCTCACAATCGAGGGGCTCTACACGCATTACGCCTCGGCGGAGGACGACGCGGAGTTTTCCAAAATCCAGGCGGCCACTTTCCAAAACGCGGTTCAGGGCGTGGCCGCGGCAGGCCTCCAGATTCCCCTGATTCACGCCAACAACAGCGCCGCGCTGCTGCATCAGCCGGACACGGCGTTCAACCTGGTTCGTCCGGGCCTGCTGGTTTACGGGATTTTGCCCGTAGGCAGACGCGCGGATGTTTCCGCCTTGCGAAATTTTTTTCACCCGGCGCTGTCATGGAAATGCCGCGTGGGATTCGCGAAGGAAATCCGGAAGGACGATTCACTCAGCTACGGGCGGACCTTCATCGCGCCGCGCAGGGTGAAGGTGGCGACGCTCACGGTCGGTTACGGCGACGGTTATCTGCGCGCCGGCAGCAATCGCGCCGAGGTGTTGATTCAGGGCCGGCGCTGCAAGGTGCTCGGACGGATCACGATGGACCAGACGTTGGTGGATGTTTCCAGGCTGGGCGAAGTGTCCATCGGCGAAGAGGCGGTTCTCATCGGCTCGCAGAAGGGCGAAACGATCACCGCCACCGACCTCGCAACCTGGTGCGGAACCATCCCGTGGGAAATCCTCACGGCGATCACCCACCGCGTTCCGCGGCTCTTTCGCGGCGGTCAGGCGTCCTGACGCGGCTGGCTGCGGAGCCTGCGCCATTCGCGGATGAACTCGATCACCGCCGGAAGAATGGAGATGAAGATGATGCCGAGGATCACCAGCGAGAAATTTTTCTGCACGATGGGATGGCTGGCGAAAAAGTAGCCGGCCGGAGTGATCAACCCCACCCAGAGCAGCGCGCCGACGACATTGAACATCATGAAGCGCGAGTAAGTCATCGCGCCGATGCCCGCCACAAAGGGCGCGAACGTGCGGACGATGGGCACGAAACGCGCGATGATGATCGTCTTGCCGCCGTAGCGCTCGAAGAATTCGTGCGTCTTGTCGATGTGCTTCTGCTGGATGAGCCGGGGGAATTTTTGAATCAACTTGTGCCCGGCGTACCGGCCGATGGAATAGTTCACCGAGTCTCCAAGAATCGCCGCGGCCAGCACGAGCCCCATCGCCATCCATAAATCCAGCCTGCCGTTGGCGGCAATGGCTCCGACCGCGAACAGCAGGGAATCGCCCGGCAGGAACGGCGTCACCACCAGGCCCGTCTCGCAGAACACGATGAGGAAAAGGATCGCGTACACCCATGCCCCATACTCCGCCACCAACCCGTCGAGGTGGGTGTTCAGGTGCAGGACGATGTCGAGCAGCTTCTTCAAGGTTTCCATGCGGCGGGAAGCTAGGTGCGGACCCGGGACGAGACGAGAAAAATTTCCGTTCCTCGCCAATCGGTTTTGCACACGGACCACGAATGTCGGCGGGCACCTGGAGAAACAACTTCTGTTCATTCGGGACCGTCCGTGAATTCAACGGCAGCCCACTCGTCCCGAAGCCAGCCAGCACCCTCCAATTCCAAGCCAGCCTGAACATCCTGCGCGACTTGCTGGTTTCCCCCCGGCGCACTGTTCAGTGGAGCAGAGCTGTGACAGAAATTGCCTGAAGTGGGCAAATCTCGCCCGCCGATCGGGCATCTTGTCGTTCCCAAATGGTGGAAACCGCCTTAAAAGCGCGGCAACAGGCGGCAACCACCGGCTGGCACCGGCCCTGCTGAGAAATGCGGCATGAAGCTAATGCCGAATCCACACAACTGGGTTTGTGCATTATTGCACTCCGCTGGCCCCATCATGGGGCAGGCAAAAAGTCCCACCATCATCCCACCTATACGCACTGAACCCCCGGTTTAGTGTCCTGCTGGAATTGAGTTGTTGACCGGCAGTTTGCGAAAGCAGCCCGCCGGTTTCTTCTTTTTCCATGGGTGCGCACCGAGTGATGTGTGCCGTGACGCATTCGAGCGGCCCCGCTGCGCTCGAGGCGGCCCCGCCCCAAACCAACTACACCGTTCCGGTTGAAAAAGGTTTCAATAAGCCAAACCGCTTGGCGTCCGCGTTGGAGAACTTCGGGACAGGACTGGAAGCCTGTCCAACGCGTACGCCAGATCTCAGCTCGCGACGTCCGGCTGCATCGTTCCACTCTCCACCCCTCCTTAAATTCACAGGTGATTCATCGTCTGCGGGACTTTCGTTTCCGCGACAGGCGCAAATTCTGCGCACCAAACTTTGCGCAGGTTCGTCCACGCTTTCATCGTAACTTCTGTTGCAATCACCAAGTCCTAGTTTCCAGATATGAACGTGAAACCATTCTTCCTGACGCTCGGCGTGGCCTTGCTTGCAACCGCCCTCGGCAGCGCCGCACAACAACCCGGCGATCTGCCTCCGCCCGATGGCGGGCCTGGATTCGACGGCCCGCCTCCCGGAGGGCCGGGGCGGTTTGGAGGCCCGCCGTCCGGCGTCCGCGAGGACCGCAAAGTGGTCGGGCAGTTCGACAAGAACGGCGACAAACGGCTCGACCTCGCCGAGCGCAAGGCCGCCCGGGAGTTCCTTGCAAAAAATCCCGAACCACGCGGCCCGGGCGGACGCGGCCCGCGTGGGCCGCGACGGGAATCCTCGGCGGCACCCGTTCCGGGAGCCCGGGTGACGGTTGCCGAGGCGAAGACGTATCCGG